>JAEWEJ010000235.1 GCA_023389455.1 Actinomycetes bacterium
TGCCCGCGGGGTCCCGGACCGGGTCCGGCGCCGTGGCGGCCCTCCCTCCGCCGCGACGCACGATCTGAGGGGTCCCCGTCACTGGGCGTCCAGGATCTCCTGGTAGAAGGAGCGCAGCTCCTCACCCCCGGCGGACCGCCACGTCTCGACCGCCGCGTCGAGGTCGTCGAGCGACTTGCGGCCCCGCGAGATGTCCTTCTCCAGGTCGACGAACGGCTGCCCGATCGACGCGAACTGCGCCGGCTCGACGATCTGCTGCGCGTAGAACAACGGCTCCGTGATGAACTCCGCCGCCTTCTGCTGCCAGGTGGAGGACGCCTCGACGTAGCCGGGGTACTGGACCCGGGCGTTCGCGATCGGGCCGTCGACGAGGAACATGTAGGTCGGCTGCAGCTCGGTCGCGGCGAGGGCCGTGGGCACGGGCACCCCGCCCTCGCCCTTGGTGTAGTGCACGCCCTCGACGCCGTTCTGCACCAGGTCGAACTCGGTGGTGCCGAAGGGCGCCGCGAGGACGTCCGCCAGCGCGAGCAGCTCGCGGATCCGCGCCTCGTCGTCGCTGCGCTTGAGGAACGAGAAGATGTTGGCGGGGTTGCCCTTCCACAGCACGGGCGTGCCGCCGTCCGCCTCGAACGGGTCGAGCGGCTGCTGCCAGTACGCGGGGTTGCTCGCCAGGTTGTCGCGCAGCGCCTCGTGCCACCCGCCCAGCCCGTCGCTCATGAGGAGCGAGGACCCCGACTGGAAGCGCGTCTTGGACTCGCCCTGCTGGTCGGCGACGGCGTCCGGGTGGACGGCGCCCGACGCGAACAGCTTCGCGTTCCACGCCAGCGCGGCCCGGTACTCCTCGGTCTCGACGCGGTGGACCAGGCGGTCGCCGTCCAGCTGCCACCGCGGGGGCACCGAGTGGATGATCGCCGAGGTGTTCCACAGGTCCTCCGCGCCCCAGCGGCCGCCGCCCGTCAGCTCGGAGGCCAGGTCGAGCAGGTCCTGGCCGTTCCGCACGTCGAGGGTGATCCCGAGCTCGTCGAGCACGTCGCTGCGGACGAAGGTCGCGTCGGTGATGGTCTCCCCGGGGAACGGCAGCCCGTAGAGCCGGCCGTTGAACACGCAGAACTTCCAGGCGTCCGTGGGGATGTTCGCGAGGTTCGGGTAGTCCTTGACGGCGTCCCCGCCCAGGTGCTCCGTGAGGTCCTGGAAGAGGTTCGGGACGATCTCCGAGCCGAACCGCGGCGGGATGTTCCAGGTCGGCACGCACACCCAGTCGGGCACGTCCTTGGCCGACGCGAGCACGGTCGCGAGCTTGTCGCCGTAGGTGTTGCCGTCGGTGATCTGGAACTCGATGGTCGACCCGAGGATCCCGTTGACGGCCTCGTAGTACTGGTTGCCCGTGGTGGGCGGGATGGTGCCCCACAGCGGGGTCATCGCGGTGAACGTGGTCCCGCTGCCCGGCGCGTCGGGCACCGACTGCACGAGCTCGGACGGCAGCGTCGAGAAGCCCGGCGTGGAGCCGTTGACGCTCGGGAAGTCCGGCTCGACGTAGTCGACCGGGACGTACGTCGGCAGCACGTCGCCCGCCGGGGCCGCGCCCGGCGCGACGGGGGCGGCGCCGTCCGTGCTGCAGCCGGTCAGCAGCGAGGGGACCCCGACGACGGCGGCCCCCGCGGCGACGATGCCGAGGAACGAGCGCCGCCGGACCGCGAGGTCCCCGATCGGCCTGGTGGAGGTGGTGGTGTTCATCAGCGCCCTTCACTCCCTCGTGGATGCGGACGTGCGGTGGCCGGCTGCCGCGCCCCGGTGCTCACAGGTCCTCGATGACCCTCGGGCTCACGCGACAGTCGAAGCGGTTCGATCAGAAGCGTTGGTGGGGAATCTAGGTGACGACGCAGAATCAGGCAAGACCCCCTTTCTGGGCCCCGCACGGTTGTCAGGACCCGACCATTCGGCCACGATGGCTGGCGCCGGGGTTGCGACCCGGCGTCGAAACGGTTCGACCACGCCGCCGTCGTCGGGCCCTCATGCACCGGGAGCGAGCAGGCTCCCGCCCCCGACGACGAGGAGCGACGTGGCCGACCACGCCCACCCGACCGCCCCCGGAGCCGACGAGCGGCCGTGGCTGGACACCCTGCTCCCGGTCCCGCAGCGCGCCGCTGCGCTGCTGGCCCGCCTGACCCCCGCCGAGCGGGTGGCGCTGCTCCACCAGCACGCGCCCGCCGTGCCCCGCCTGGGCCTGCGGGCCTTCCGCACGGGCGCCGAGGTGCTGCACGGCGTCGCGTGGCTCGGCACCGCGACCGTCTTCCCGCAGCCCGTCGGGCTGGCGGCGACCTGGGACGAGGAGCTGCTCGAACGCGTCGGCGCCGCGGTCGGCACCGAGCTGCGCGCCAAGCACGCCGCGGACCCCACGGTCTCCCTCAACGTCTGGGCCCCGGTCGTGAACCCGCTGCGGCACCCGCGGTGGGGTCGCAACGAGGAGGGGTTCTCGAGCGACCCGCACCTCACGGCCCGGCTGGCGACCGCCTACGCCCGTGGTCTGCGGGGGGACCACCCGGTGTACTGGCGCACGGTGCCCACGCTCAAGCACTTCCTCGGCTACGCCAACGAGACCGACCGCGCCGTCACCAGCACCACGCTGCGCCCCCGCGCGCTGCGCGAGTACGAGCTGCCCGCGTTCCGGGGGCCGGTCGCGGCCGGCGTCGTCGGTGCCGTCATGCCGTCCTACAACCTCGTGGACGGGCGCCCCGCGCACCTGTCGGGCGAGCTGCTCGACGAGCTGCGGTCGTGGACCGACGCGTCGCTCCTCGTCGTGTCGGACGCGGCCGCGCCCGGCAACGTCGTGACCTACCAGCGGTACCACGACGACCACGTCACGTCCCACGCCGCGCTGCTGCGCGCGGGCGTCGACTCGTTCACGGACAACGACGACGACCCGGCACCGACCGTCGCGCGTCTCACGGCGGCGCTCGAGCGCGGGCTGCTGGACCAGGAGGACGTCGACCGCGCCGTGCTGCGCCAGCTCGAGCTGCGCCTGCGCACGGGTGAGCTGGACCCCGAGCACGACCCCTGGCGCGTCGGGCCCGACGCGATCGACCTGCCGGAGCACCGGGAGCTCGCCCGCCAGGCCGCCACCCGCGGGGTGGTGGTGCTGGCCAACGACGGCCTCCTGCCGCTGCCCCCGACCGCGACGGTGGCCGTCGTCGGACCTCACGCCGACCGCGTCCTGCACGACTGGTACTCCGGCACGCCGCCGTACCTCGTCGGGCTGGGCGCCGCGCTCACGGAGCAGCTCGGGGACCACGCCGTGCGCGTCGCCGACGGTGCGGACCGCCTCACGCTGACGTCCCTGGACACCGGCCGCGCCGTCCGGGCGCTGCCCGACGGGACGCTCGTCGCCGACGCCGACGCGTCCGTCCCGGCCGCCGAGCACGACCTCACCGACTGGGGTGACGGTCTGCTGACGCTGCGCGACGTCACCGCCGACCGGCTGTGGTCCGGCGCCGACTGGGTCCTGCGGGCCGACGCCACCCGCGTCGGCGGGTGGGTGGTGCAGGAGTCGTTCCGGCGGCTGCAGCACGCGGACGGCACCTGGTCGCTGCAGCACGCCGGCTCCGGGCGCTGGGTGCGGGTCCAGCACGACGAGGCCGGCACGCTGGTCGCCGACGCCCCTGACGCGGCGCACGCCGCCCGCTTCGCCGTGCGCGTCGTGCGGGACGGCGCCCAGGAGGTCGCCCGGGCCGCGGCGGCCGCCGACGTCGTCGTCGTCACCGCTGGCAACGACCCCCACCTGCACGGACGCGAGACGCAGGACAGACCCCACCTGGACCTGCCCGCGCCGCAGGTCGCACGGTGGCGCGCCGCGGTCGACGCGAACCCGCGCGCGGTCCTGCTGATCGTGTCGTCGTACCCCTACGTGCTGGACGCGGCCACGGCGGCCGCGCCCGCGCTGGTCTGGTCGTCCCACGGCGGGCAGGAGCTCGGCCACGCGCTGGCGGACGTCCTGCTCGGGCGCGTCGAGCCGACCGGCCGGCTCACCCAGGAGTGGCCGGCCGACGCCGCCGACGCCGGCGACCTGCTGGACGACGACCTCGTCGCCGCGGGCGCCGCGTGGTACTCCCCCGCCGCGCCGCGGTTCGGGCTCGGCCACGGCCTGACGTACGGCGCCGTGGAGTACGTCGACCTGGACCTCGAGGACGGCGGCGCCGTCGTGCAGGACGGCGACGTGGTCGTCGCCCGCGTCACGGTCGCCAACCACGGCGACCGGCCCGCGCACGAGCTGGTGCAGCTCTACGTCGAGGCGCCCACGCACCGGCTGCCCTACCCGCACCGGCTCGTCGCCCACGCACGGGTCGTCGTGCCCCCCGGGGCCAAGGACGTCGTGGCCCTGCGGCTGCCCGTCGCGGACCTCGCGGTCTGGGACGTCACGCGCGACCGCTGGGTCGTGGAGCCCGGCGCCTACGTGCTGGCCGCCGGCCCGTCCGCCGCGCTGACCGTCCGCACCGTCACGCTGCACGTGACGGGCGACCCGGTGCCACCGCGGGACCTGGCCGGCCGGGCCGTGCGCGCCGCGGACGGCGACACGATGGTCGACGTGACCCTGGCCGAGCTGACGCCACCGGCCGGCA
>JAEWEJ010000358.1 GCA_023389455.1 Actinomycetes bacterium
GCCGGCGCCCACGGCGACCGGGAGGCGCGCGGCGCGCGCGGCGCGAGCCGTCTCGGCCAGGCGCGCGAGCTCGACGGAGTACGCGATCAGCGTGATCGTCAGCGCGGTCGCTGCGGACCAGACGAAGAGGTCGCTCAGCTCGGCGACGGTCATGACCTGTCCTCCTGCGGGACGTCGGGACGGGTGGTCCGTGACGGGGAGCCGTCGTGCGACGGGACCGCAGGGGTACCGAGCACGTCCGCGAGGACACGGTCGAGCTCGGGCTGCAGTCCGACGTCGTCACCCCGGGCGAGACCGGCGGCCGTGACCACTGTAGTCGCGGCACCGGGACCTTCGTCCGTGGCGCTGGTCACCGCGCGCAGCCAGAGCCGACGGCGGGGTGCGAACAGCGACGCGGTGAGCCCCAGGAGGGCGAGCAGCGCGAACGTGAGCACCCACGCCAGCGACGGGTCGTGGCGCAGGTCGAGCGCGACGAACCGCGGCAGGTCGTCGAACGTCAGGGTCCCCAGGCCCTCGGGCAGGTCGACCGTCTCACCCGGACGCAGGTAGAGCGTGACGACCTCGCCGTCGGCGTCGACGGCCTGCTCCATGCGGGACTCGTCCAGCCGGTAGACGTTCTGCGGCACGCCCGTGTCGAGGCCGAGGTTGCCGGTCCAGACCGACAGGACCAGCAGCGGGTCCTGCGGCTGCGGGTCGACCGAGCGCCACAGGCCGGGTGCGGCCTCGACCGCCGTCGGCAGCAGGAAGCCCACGAGGCCGACCTGCGGCTGGCCGCCGGAGACGTCGGGCACCTTGACCACGCCGCGCGACGTGTAGACCTCGTCCTGCGGCAGGAACGGCACGGGACCGGAGAACGCGACCTCGCCGGCCCCGTCCCGGACGGTCAGCGAGGGCGCGTAGCCGTTGCCCTGCAGGTAGACCTTGGCGCCGCCGGCGACGGTCGGGTGGTTCACCTTGACGGTGCGCTCCTCCGGCTCGGCACCCGGCTCCGTGACCGTGACGTGCGCGGTGAAGTCGCGCGACTGCAGCGTCTCGGGGTCGAAGCGCGCCTCGAAGTCGTCCAGGCGCATGGTGAACGGCACCAGGTCGGCCGGGTCGAACGCGGAGCCGCGCTCGAACGTGTCGTAGGCGGCCTGCACGTTGGCGAAGCCCGTGCCCTGCACGACGATCGCCTGACCGCGGTAGTGCAGCATCTGGCCCGTCGCCACGGCGACGAGGAGCCCCACCAGCGCGAGGTGGAACAGCAGGTTGCCCGTCTCTCGCAGGTACCCGCGCTCGGCGGAGACCGACCATGCGCCGGAGCCCTCCTCGTGCACGTCGACGCGGAACGCGGGCACCCCGAGGCGACGACGGCGCAGCACCGCGGCGGCGCGCTCCACCACGACGCGCGGCGTCTCGTCCGACGTCCCGGCGCCCTGCGCGGGGAAGCGCGCGAACCGGCGCGGGGTGCGCGGCGGGCGTCCTCGCAGCGCCGTCAGGTGGACGCGCGTGCGCGGCAGGATGCAGCCGATGAGGGAGACGAACAGCAGCAGGTAGATCGCCGAGAACCAGACCGACGCGTAGACGTCGAAGAACCCGAGGCGCTCGAGCCACGGCCCGGTCGACGGGTGCTCGGTGAGGTACTCCGCGACACCGCCCGGGTCCTGGGGCTGCTGCGGGAACATCGTCCCGGGCACGGCCGCGACGGCCAGCAGCACGAGCAGGAGCAGCGCGACGCGCATGCTGGTGAGCTGGCGCCAGGCCCAGCGCAGCCAGCCCCGCAGGCCGAGCGCGGGCAGGGCGTCGGCGTCACGCCGCGGCGCCGGCGCCTGCTGCTCGCCACCGTCGCTGAAGGCGTCGTCGAGCCCCTCGGGGCGGTAGGGCCGCGGGTCGGTGGGCGTGCCGGCCCCGCCCGTCACGTGCGCGCTCACAGTGCCGGCACGAACGGGTCGCCACCGGTCAGGACACCCTGCAGCCACGCCGCCCAGCTGCCCCACGCGCCGGTGAGCAGGGCGACGCCGAGCACCACGAGGACCGCGCCGCCGGTGCGCTGCACGGCGAGCCGGTGCCGCCGCAGCCACCCGAGCGCGCGCCGCGAGCGCTGCAGCCCGAGGCCGACGAGCACGAACGGCAGCCCGAGCCCGACGCAGAACGCGACGGCGAGCAGCGCCCCGCGCCCGGCGGAGCCGCCGGTGAGGGACAGCGTGAGGATCGCGGCGAGCGTCGGGCCGATGCAGGGGGTCCAGCCCAGCCCGAACGCGACACCGAGCAGGGGCGCACCCCACATGCCGGCGCGCGGCGCGAGCCGCAGCCGGCGCTCGGCCTGCAGGAAGGGCACCGCGCCGAGGAACGCCAGGCCGAGCAGCACGGTGACCGCGCCGAGCACGCGGCTCACGGGGTCCTGCCACTGCCACAGGGCGGCGCCGAGCGTCCCGGCGAGCGCCCCGAACGCGACGAACACGGCGGAGAACCCGGCCACGAACGACGTCACGCCGATCACGAGGGCACGGCGGCCGGCCGGCTCGGGTGCGAGG
>JAEWEJ010000384.1 GCA_023389455.1 Actinomycetes bacterium
GCGGGCAGCACCATCAGCAGCAACGAGCGGTCGCGGGCGATCATCGCCCGGCGGCTGCCGCTGCGCACGCGCCTGCGGCGCGACGGCGCGCTGCTCGTCATGACGCTGCCGGCGGTGCTGCTGCTCGTCGTCTTCGCCTACGTGCCGATGCTCGGCAACGTCATCGCGTGGCAGACCTACTCGCCGTACACCGGGTTCCTGCGCAGCCCGTTCGTCGGGTGGGCGAACTTCGAGCGCGTGCTGTCGAACCCGCTGTTCCTCGACGCCGTGCAGAACACGCTCGTCATCACGGCGTTCCAGCTCGTGTTCTTCTTCCCCGTGCCGATCGTCCTGGCGCTCCTGCTCAACAGCGTCGTGACGCCGCGGATCCGCACCACGATCCAGTCGATCGTCTACCTGCCGCACTTCTTCTCGTGGGTCCTGGTCGTGACGATCTTCCAGCAGATCTTCGGTGGCGCGGGCCTGGTGAACCAGACGCTGCGCGACGCCGGGCTCGGCACGGGCTTCGACCTCATGACGAACCCCGACACCTTCCTCGTGCTGGTCACGATGCAGTCGGTCTGGAAGGACGCGGGCTGGGGGATCATCATCTTCCTCGCGGCGCTGTCGACCGTGTCGCCCGAGCTGTACGAGGCGGCCGCGGTGGACGGCGCCAACCGCTGGCGGCGGATGTGGCACATCACGCTGCCCGCCCTGCGCCCGGTCATCGTGCTGCTCCTCATCCTGCGGCTGGGCGACGCCCTCACCGTGGGCTTCGAGCAGCTCATCCTGCAGCGCGGCGCGGTGGGGGCCGACGTCGCCGAGGTCATCGACACGTACGTCTACTACCAGGGCGTCATCTACGGGGACTGGGGCTTCGCGGCCGCGGCAGGCCTCGTGAAGGGCGTCGTCAGCCTGGCGCTGGTCCTCGGCGCCAACAAGCTCGCGCACGTGTTCGGCGAGTCGGGGGTGTACCAGAAGGCATGAGCACCGGAAGCGGTCAGACACCGGAGATCACCACGGACGTCCTCCTCGTCCCGCGCGACGCGGTACCCGAGGACGCCTCGCGGGTCCCGCGGCGCGCCCGGCGCTCGCGGCACCGGGCGGCGTGGGAGGAGCCGCCGTCCCGGCTCGGCGCGGCCGTGAAGCTCCTCGTCCTGGCGGGCGTGGTGCTCGCGGTCGTCCTCCCGCTGTGGACGGTCGTGCTCACGAGCCTGTCGACGCAGGCCGAGACGATCCGGGCCGGCGGGCTCGTCCTGGTCCCGGGCGAGCTCACGCTCAACGCGTACCGGCAGATCCTGTCCGGCGGCATCGTGACCCGGGCCGTGCTGGTGAGCGTGGGCATCACGGCGGTCGGCACGATCATCTCGACCGTCGTGTCGGTGCTCGCCGCCTACGGGCTGTCACGGCCGTCGTCGCTGTGGCACCGCCAGATCCTGTTCGTCTTCCTCGTGCCGATGTTCTTCGGCGCCGGCCTGATCCCCACGTACCTGCTGGTCAGCAGCCTGGGCCTGATCGACTCGTACTGGGCGCTGATCCTGCCCGGCGCGGTCTCGGCGTTCAACGTGCTGATCCTGCGCAACTTCTTCATGGGTCTGGAGCCGGCCGTCCTCGACGCCGCGCGCATCGACGGCGCGGGGGACTGGCGCATCCTCGGCGGGGTCGTGCTGCCCATGTCGCGAGCCGTCGTGGCCGTCGTCGCGCTGTTCTACGGCGTCGGGTACTGGAACGCGTTCTTCAACGCCATCCTCTACATCAACGACAACGCGAAGTGGCCGCTGCAGCTGGTGCTGCGCTCGTACGTGCTGCAGGGCGTGACGCTGCCGGGCTCCGGGGTCGGGCAGGTCGACGTCGCGACGGGGGCCGTGACCGGTCTGCCCGTCAAGATGGCGGTCATGGTGCTGGCGGTCGTGCCGATCCTGCTCGTCTACCCGTTCGTGCAGCGCCACTTCACCAAGGGCGTCATCTTCGGCGCGATCAAGGGCTGAGCGCGGTGGGGTCGACGGGGCGCGCCCACGCGCCCGCGAGGTCAGCGGACGGCGGCGACGGTGCTGGCGCGCTCGACGAGCTGCGGCGCGAGGAGCCGGGACTCGGCGGGCTCGTCCCGCTCGACGCGGGCCATCGCCATCTCGACCGCCACCTTGCCGATCGTGTGGGCGGGGATGTCGATGCTGGTCAGCTGCAGCGGCTGGCCGACGGCGACGTCGTGCGGGCACACCGCCACCACGGAGACGTCGTCGGGCACGTGCCGCCCGCGCTCGCGGAGGGTCGAGAGCACCCACGGCAGGGCGACCTCGTTGTGGACGACGAGCGCGGTGACGTCCGGCTGCCGGGCCAGCACCCGGTCGACCGCGTCGACGGCGCCGACCATGGACGACTCGCAGGGCTCGACGACGCCCTCGATCCCGGCCTCTGCCGTGGCCTGCGTGAACCCGCGGATCATGCGCTCGGCGTACGACGTGTGCCGCTCGAGCACGGCGCGGGGGGAGCCGACGAGGGCGACCTGCCGGTGGCCGAGCCGCGCGAGGTGGCGCACCGCGAGCCGGCCGGCGGCGTCGAAGTCGAGGTCCACGCACGACAGGCCCTCGGGGTCGCGGGGCAGGCCGATGAGCACGGCAGGCTGGCTCAGGCCGGCGAGCACGGGGACGCGCGGGTCGTCCGCCTCGATGTCCATCATGACCAGCGCGTCGACCATGGAGCCCGACGCGACCCGCTCCATGCCGGCGATCTCGTCGGCGGTGAGCAGCAGGACGTCGTGGTCGAAGGTGCGCGCGGCCGTGACCACGCCGGTGACGAACTGCATGATCACCGACACGTTCACGTCGACGCGCAGCGGGGCCATGAGGGCCAGCACGTTGGTGCGGCTGGAGGCCAGCGCGCGGGCGCCGGCATGGGGACGGTAGCCGAGGTCGCGGATGGCGCGCTCGACCCGCTGCCGCGTGGGTGCGGAGATCGGCCGCTTGCCGGACAGCACGTAGGACACGGTGGAGGTGGACACGCCTGCCGCCCGTGCCACATCGTCGATGGTGGTCGCCACGTCGCTCCGTCCGTCACGTGCGGCGGGCTCGCCGGCGCGCGCTCCCACCCGGTGGTCCGGCTCACCATAGCGCCCGGACGAGGCGCCTCGGAGGCGGATCCCGGTGGTGCGCGCTCCGGGTGCGTGCCCGCCGGGTGGCGCAAGCGCTTCGCCCCGCGCCGGGCCGAGTGTGCGGGTCCCCGTGCCGGGCTGAGGTCCTCGATGGAACGTTATCGGAGCGCTAGCCTGGTGAAGCGCTTCGACGACGCCTCGACGCGCCCCGGTGAGCGGAGGGCGGCGGTATGACGACCCTCGACGCGCGGCACGACGGGCGAACGCTCTCCCGGCTCACCGACGAGGTCGGGCTGCTGTACGGCGCCGACTGGAACCCCGAGCAGTGGCACCCCGACGTATGGCGCGAGGACGTGGCCCTCATGCGGGACGCGGGCGTCAACCTCGTCACGGTCGGGGTCTTCTCGTGGGCCACGATCGAGCCGCGGCCCGGGCGTTTCGAGCTCGGCTGGCTGGAGCGCGTGGTCGACCTGGCGGCCGATCACGGGATCCTCGTCGACCTCGCCACCCCCACGGCCTCCCCGCCGCCGTGGCTCGGCGTGCTCTGGCCCGGCACCCGTGCCGTCACGCGGGACGGCGTGCGCATGTCCCACGGGTCGCGCAACCACTTCTGCCCGTCGTCGCCGCAGTACCGGGAGCGCGCCGTGGCGATCGCGCAGGTGCTCGTCGAGCACTTCGGGTCGCACCCCGGCGTGCGGATGTGGCACGTCGGCAACGAGTACGGGCAGGTCTGCTGGTGCGAGCACTGCGCGCACGGCTTCCGTGCGTGGCTGCGGGAGCGGTACGGCGGCCTGGACGAGCTCAACAGGGCGTGGGGGACGACGTTCTGGAGCCAGCGGTACGACGAGTGGTCGCAGGTCATCCCGCCGCGCGCCGCGCCGTACCTGGTCAACCCGACGCAGTCGCTCGACCACCGGCGGTTCGCGTCCGACCAGCTGCTCGCGCTCTACCTCGAGCAGCGCGCGGTCGTCCGCGCGCACGCGCCGGGCGTGCCCGTCACCACCAACCTCATGGGCTTCCACCACCCGACCGACTACTGGCGCTGGGCGCCGCACCTCGACGTCGTCGCCGACGACGTGTACGGCGACCCGGCGGACGCCCAGGACGTCGTGCGGGTGGCGCTGACGCACGACCTGGCCCGCGGCCTGGCGGGCGGTCGGCCCTGGATGGTCATGGAGCAGGCGGCCGGGGCCGTGAGCTGGCGGCCGCACAACGTGCCGAAGACGACCGCGCAGCTGCGGCTCGACTCGCTGCGGGCGGTCGCGCGAGGGGCGGACGGCTCGTGCTTCTTCCAGTGGCGCGCGTCCGTCGTCGGCGCCGAGCGCTTCCACTCGGCGCTGGTGCCGCACGCGGGCCCGGACACCGACCGGCACCGGGCGGTCGTGGCGCACGGCGCCGAGCTCGCCGCGCTGCGCCGCGTGGCGGGCACCCGCGTCACCGCGCGCGTGGCCCTCGTGTTCGACTGGTCGAGCTGGTGGGCGGCGGAGGAGCCGGCGGGGCCGTCCGAGCGGCTGCGCGTCCTGCCGCAGGTGCTCGCGTACTACCGGCCGCTGTGGGAGGCGGGCGTCGCGGTGGACGTCGTGCCGCCGGGGGCGGACCTCGGCGCGTACGACCTGGTCGTCGCTCCGCACCTCCACCTCGTCGACGACGCCCACGTGCCCGGCCTGCGCGCGGTCGTCGAGCACGGGGCGGTGCTGCTGCTCGGGCCGTTCTCGGGGGTCGTCGACCGGGACGCGCACGTGCGCACCGGCCGGTTCCCCGTGCCGTTCGCCGACCTCGTCGGCGGCTCGGGGGAGGAGCACGTCCCGCTGGCGGACGCCGGGGTACGGGTGCGCTCGGACCTGCTGGGCGACGTCGAGGTGCACGACTGGGCCGAGCGCCTGCGGGTCGACGACGGCGAGGCGGTGGCCACGGTCGTGGGCGGCGACCTCGACGGGTGCCCCCTCGTGCTGCGGCGTCGGCACCCGACCGGCGGCCAGGGCTGGTACGTGGGCGCGCTGCTCCCGCAGTCCGGCGTGGACGCGGTGGTCCGCGCCTGCCTGGAGGCCGCCGGCGTGCGCGGGCCTGCGGGTCTGCGTGCGGACCCCGACGTCGAGGTGGTCCGCCGCGGCGACGTCGTCTTCTGCCTGAACGCGAGCGACCGGCCCCGCGCCGTGGTGCTCGACCGTGCCGCCGCCGGCACGTGGCACGACCTGCTCACCGGTGCGGACGTCACCGGCCGGGTGCCGCTCGCGGCGCACGGCGCCCTGGCTCTGATCGAGAGGACCCGATGAAGTTCACCGACGGCTACTGGCAGCTCCTGCCCGGTGTCACCGAGCTGCGCCCCCGGCACGTCGACGACGTGGTCGCCGGCCCGGACACCCTGACGGTCTACGCGTCCACGGCCCCGATCGTCACGCGGGGCGACACGCTCAACCGCCCCTTGGTCACGGTCACGTTCCACTCGCCGATGGACGGTGTCGTCGGCGTGACGATCGAGCACTTCCAGGGCGGGCTGGACCGCGGCCCGCACTTCGAGCTCGCCCGCAGCGTGGGCGACGTCAAGACCACGACGCCCGAGCTCAACGGCAGCCCCCTCGCGACGCTGCGGTCGGGGCCCCTCGAGGCGCGGGTGGCCACCGAGGGGGAGTGGTCGGTCGAGTTCGTGGCCGACGGGCGCGTCCTGACCTCCTCGATGGCGCGCAGCGTCGGTGTGCTCACCGACGCGGCCGGCCGGCACTTCGTCCGCGAGCAGCTGACGCTCGGGATCGGCGAGCACGTCTACGGCCTGGGGGAGCGGTTCGGCGCGCTGGTCAAGAACGGCCAGACGGTCGACATCTGGAACGCGGACGGCGGCACCGCGAGCGACCAGGCCTACAAGAACGTCCCGTTCTACCTGTCCGACGCGGGGTACGGCGTGTTCGTCGACCAGCCCGAGCGGGTGTCGTTCGAGATCGGCACCGAGGTCGTCTCGCGCGCGCAGTTCTCGGTGGAGGGGCAGGCGCTGACGTACTACGTGATCGCGGGCCCGACACCCAAGGACGTGCTGCGCCGCTATACGGCGCTGACCGGCAGGCCGGCGCGCGTGCCCGACTGGTCGTACGGGCTGTGGCTGTCCACGTCCTTCACGACCCGGTACGACGAGGCGACGGTCACCCACTTCGTCGACGGGATGGCCGAGCGGGACCTGCCGCTCAGCGTCTTCCACTTCGACTGCTTCTGGATGCGGCAGTTCCACTGGAGCGACTTCATCTGGGACCCGGGCACGTTCCCCGACCCGGAGGGCATGCTGCGCCGGCTCAAGGAGCGCGGGCTGCGGATCTGCGTGTGGATCAACCCGTACGTCGCGCAGCGCTCGGTCCTCTTCGCCGAGGGCAAGGAGCGCGGCTACCTGGTGACCAACCCCGACGGCTCGGTGTGGCAGTGGAACCTGTGGCAGGCGGGGATGGGGCTGGTCGACTTCACCAACCCCGACGCCGTCGCCTGGTACCAGGGCAAGCTGCGCACGCTGCTCGACCAGGGCGTCGACTGCTTCAAGACCGACTTCGGCGAGCGCATCCCGACGGACGTCGTGTGGCACGACGGCTCGGACCCGCAGCGCATGCACAACTACTACACGCACCTGTACAACCGGTGCGTCTTCGAGCTCCTGGAGGCCGCGCGGGGCCCCGGCGAGGCCGTGCTCTTCGCGCGGTCGGCCACCGCCGGCGGCCAGCAGTTCCCGGTGCACTGGGGAGGGGACTGCGAGTCCACCTTCGTGTCCATGGCCGAGTCGCTGCGCGGCGGGCTGTCCCTGGCCCTGTCGGGCTTCGGGTTCTGGAGCCACGACATCGGGGGGTTCGAGGGAGCTCCGGACGCGGCCGTGTTCAAGCGCTGGCTGCCGTTCGGGCTGCTGTCGTCGCACAGCCGGCTGCACGGCTCGGACTCCTACCGCGTCCCGTGGGCCTTCGACGAGGAGGCGGTCGACGTCACGCGCCGCTTCACGCGGCTCAAGCTCTCGCTCATGCCGTACCTGGCGCAGGCGGGGCGGGTCGCACACGAGGAGGGTCTGCCCGTGATGCGTCCGATGGTGCTGGAGTTCCCGCACGACCGCGGGGCGGCGACGGTCGACACGCAGTACATGCTGGGTGGGTCGCTGCTGGTCGCGCCGGTCTTCTCGGCCGCGGGGGACGTGGACGTGTACGTGCCGGCCGGGACGTGGACCTCCCTGCTGACCGGTGAGCGGGTGACGGGTCCGCAGTGGGTGCGCGAGCGCCACGGCTTCGACTCGGTGCCGCTGTACGTCCGTCCCGGCACCGTGCTGCCGGTGGCGCCGCACGCCGACCGCCCGGACCGCGACCACGCGGACGGCGTGGTGCTGCGGCTGTTCGGCCTGCGAGACGGCCACCGCTCGACCCTGCGCGTGCCGAGCGGGGACGGCGAGGCGCTCTTCACCGTCGCCCGCGAGGGTGCGCAGGTGCGCGTCGAGGCGTCCGGGGCGCCCGGTGGGTGGTCGGTCCAGGTCGAGGGCGGTCCGCGTGCCGAGGCCCCCGCGGGGTGCACGCGGGTCGAGCTGACGGTGTGAGCGTCGGGGCCGCTCCCGGGGGTCGCGTGGTGCGCGCGCGAGTCGTCCCAGGGGTGCGGGAGCGGTCCCACCGTGTGTATCGTATCGATTCGACCCTTCTCGGCAGCACTGCCGAGGGCACGGGGCAGCCCGGACCCGGCCTGCCCCACGCGACCGCAGATCTTCCCGGAGGCCCTTGCCATGTTCCGCACCACCCGGCCGTCGGGCCGACCGTTCCCCGGTGACTTCCTCTGGGGCTCGGCCACCGCGTCGTACCAGATCGAGGGTGGTGCGTCCGAGGGTGGCCGCGCCCCGTCGATCTGGGACACGTTCTCCCACACGCCCGGCAAGGTGCTGAACGGCGACACCGGCGACGTCGCCGTCGACCACTACCACCGGGTCCCGCAGGACGTCGCGATCATGCAGGACCTGGGCCTGCAGGCGTACCGGTTCTCGATCGCCTGGTCGCGGGTCCTCCCCACGGGCACGGGCGAGGTCAACCAGGAGGGGCTGGACTTCTACTCCGACCTGGTCGACCGCCTCATCGCCGCGGGCATCAAGCCCGTCGTCACGCTGTACCACTGGGACCTGCCGCAGACGCTCGAGGACGAGGGTGGCTGGACCAACCGCGCCACCGCCTACGCGTTCGCGGAGTACGCCCGCGTCGTCGCCCGTGCGCTGGGCGACCGCATCCACCTGTGGACCACCCTGAACGAGCCCTGGTGCTCGTCGTTCCTCGGCTACGGCTCCGGCGTGCACGCGCCCGGCGTGACGGACCCCGCCGCCGCGCTCGCCGCCGTCCACCACCTCAACCTCGCGCACGGCCTGGCCGCGACCGCGATCCGCGACGAGCTGGGCGCCGAGACCCCGGTGTCCATCACGCTCAACCTGCACGTCACCCGTGCCGCCACGCACGACGCGGCCGACGTCGACGCCAAGCGCCAGATCGACACCATCGCCAACGAGGTCTTCCTCGGCCCGCTCCTCGAGGGGGCGTACCCCGAGCGGGTCTTCGCCGACACCGCCGCCATCAGCGACTGGTCGTTCGTGCAGGACGGCGACCTGGAGCTCATCCGCGTCCCGATCGACCTGCTGGGCGTCAACTACTACTCCACCGGCCGCGTGAAGCGCGGCACGCCGCCCGTGGGCGACGGCACGCCCGGTCCCGACGGCCACCGCTCGTCGGTCGTCAGCCCGTGGGTCGGTGCCGACCAGGTCGAGTGGCTCGCGCAGCCCGGCCCGCACACGGCGATGGGCTGGAACATCGAGCCCCAGGGCCTCGTGGACCTGCTCCTCGAGCTGCACGAGCGCTATCCCTCGCTGCCGCTGGCGATCACCGAGAACGGCGCCGCGTTCTACGACACGGTCACCGAGGACGGGCGTGTCCACGACGAGGAGCGCGTCGCCTACCTCCACGACCACCTCGACGCGGTCGGCGAGGCCATGGACAAGGGCGTCGACGTCCGCGGCTACTTCGTGTGGTCGCTGTTCGACAACTTCGAGTGGGCGTACGGGTACGACCGTCGCTTCGGCATCGTGCACGTGGACTACGACACGCAGGTCCGCACGCTGAAGGACTCGGCCCGCTGGTACCGCGCGCTGGTCCGCACCGGCGTGATCCCGGCCCCGGAGTCGGCCGCGACGCTCTGACCCCCGACGCACCGGACGCCCCGCCCCACCACGGGGCGGGGCGTTCGTGCGCGGTGGGCGCGTGGGCGAGGATGGTGCCGTGCCCCGGTCCCGCCGCTCCGCGCGCCGTCCCTACGGTGCCGAGCACGTCGCGCTCGACGTCGACCGTGCCACCGGTGGCCGCCGCAGCGAGTCCGGCCCCGACGGCGAGTGGGTCGTGCAGCACGTGCGCGGGTCCGAGCGGGAGTACCGCTGCCCGGGGTGCGACCAGGTCGTGACCGCCGGGGCCGCGCACGTCGTCGCCTGGCGCACCGACTCCTGGCGCGGTGACGGGGTCGAGGAGCGCCGGCACTGGCACGGCGCCTGCTGGCAGGCACGCACGCGCCGCGGGCCCACGCGCCGGTGAGCGCCGCGCGCCCGGCGCCCGACGAGGCCCCCCCCCCCCACCACCCGCGCCGCCGCCCG
>JAEWEJ010000387.1 GCA_023389455.1 Actinomycetes bacterium
GGCGCACGCTCGCCGCCCCGGCACCCGGCCCGACGGCGGCGCTCGGGCCCGGAGCCCCGCTCGCGCCGCACGTCCTGGCCGCGCTCGCCCCGCCGGGAGCGCCGATGCCCGCCGTCCGCGTCCACACGGGTGCGTCCGCCGGTCGGATGACCCGGCTGCTCGGGGCACGGGCCGTCACCGTCGGCGCGGACGTGCTGTTCGCGCCCGGCCGCTTCGACACCCTCACCACCGCGGGTCAGGCGCTGATCGCGCACGAGCTGCGGCACGTCGCCGACCAGACGTCCGCGGGTGCGGTGCGCGTGCAGTGCTCGCCCGACGAGGTGCTGGTCTCGACCGTCCTCCCGGACCGGGTGTCCTCGTGGTCCGACGCGGACCTGTCGACCGCCGTGGACCTGCTGGCCCGTCAGCTCACCGAGCTGGCGGTCGACGACGTGCTGCGGGTCGCCGCGGTCGAGAACCTCTTCACCGTCGCCATGGAGTCCGACGACCGCGGCCTGGACTGCGCCCCGCGGGCGTGGCAGACGCTGCGTGAGCGTGTCGGCGGGGACCTCGCGCCCGCGTCGGCGGTCGCGGACCTCGAGGCGCAGGTCGACGTCGCGACGACGATCCTGACGCAGGCGTTCGGCACGGCCCTCACCGCGGAGGCGGTCGTCCGTCTCGACCGGTGGCGCCGCTCCCTGCCGCTGCTGCCCGCGGGGGTGCTGGGACCGATGCAGCACCGCGTGGGCCGGACGGTGGTCGTCGTCGACGAGCTCGTGGCGCTGCGGTCGGTCACGCCCGACAGCGCCCCGCCCGAGCCGGCCGACACGAGCGACCCGCTTGCCACGGGCCTGGTGTCGACCGTGCGCACCGCCACGACGACGCTGATCGCGACGCTCGACGCGGCCGTGCGTGCCGTGGCCTCGGGCACGCAGGACTCGACGCACCGCGCGGCACGCACCGCGCAGGAGGCGTACTTCGACGCGTTCAGCCGCAGCTTCACGTACTCGGTGGAGAAGGCCCGCAAGGGCCTGCCCACCGGGTCGTCGATCCCGCAGCCGCGCTACCTGGGCGACATCGACGTGTGGCCCAACCGCTGGTACGGGCACGCGACCGAGAAGCGCCGGTTCGACACCGCGTGCACCACGGTGGCGCAGGAGTTCGACGCGCTCGGGACGTTCACGGGGCTGTGGGCCCGGCCCGTGACGGAACGCGCCGCCTTCCTCGTCGAGCACGGCGACGCCGCGCTGGCGGCGTTGCACCACGCCCGCCCCCTGCAGATCGCGTACGCCGCGCTGGCGTACTCGTCGCTCGTCCGTTACGAGACGCACCGTCGCTACCAGATGAACTGGGAGGACGCCCGCCTCGACCAGGGCCTCGCGGTCTCGGCGTCCCACGCGCTGGACCTGCTGGACGCGGCCGGGGAGCCGGACGAGCGTGCGCTGGTCCGTCTGCAGTACACGCTCACCGTCCAGATCGCCGACGCCGAGGCGCGGTTCGAGCACCTGCGGGACATGGACGCCGCGATCGAGTGGATCGCGACCATCGCGTCGATCGTCATCGGCGTCGGCGTCATGCGGCTCGGCCTCATGGCGCTGCGGGCCGGCGTCGCGTGGACGGCGGGGCGGGCCCTGGCCCCGACCGTCACGCGGTTCGTCGTGGGGTCGTTGCTCTTCACGGCCGGCTCGACCGTGGGCCGCGGTGCCCTCACCGGTCAGTGGCCGACCCTGCGCCAGCTCGGCACCCAGACCGCCCTCGACATGGCGACCTTCGGCATCGCGCGCGGCGCGCACGCGCTCGTGGGGTTCGCGTACGCGGCGTCCGGCACCCGCCTGACGGCCGCGGGCATCGTCGCCGGGATGCGCGCGGCGCCGGCCGTGGCCGTGCACGCCGCGACGTTCGTCGCGATGTGGGCCTGGGGCAGCACGCTCGCGATCGTCACGGCCGACGGTCCCATGGACGCGAGCGCGATCGCGTCGACGATCGCGCGCACCGGGGCGCGCACGGCGCTGGACCTCGTGGTGCTGCACTACGCGACGCGGCTCGTCGAGCCGCCCGCGGCTCCCACCACCGGCCTGGACGCCACGGTCGGGCGTCAGTGGGAGGCGCTGCGGGCGCAGTCCCGCGACGTGGGAGGGCGGCTGCAGGAGTGGCTGCGCAGCCCCGGTCGTGATCCCGCCGAGTTCCGGCGGCTCACCGCCGAGGGCGAGAGCGTGCTGCTGCGCATGCGCGAGGTCATGGGCCGGATGTTCGAGCTGACCCCGAGCCAGCGTGCCGGGCTCGACACGATGCTGGGCGACCAGCTGCGGATGATCGAGACGCTGCGCCAGGGCGTGGACCTGGGCGTCGAGCAGACCGGTGACGTCGTGTGGCGCTACCGCGGGCCGATGGACGCGCTCGAGACGTACCTCGGTCGGCTGCAGCGTGCGGGCACCGTGGACTCCTACGTCCGTGGGCGCGGCGGCGTCGTCGAGGTGAGGTTCGCCGACGGGCGGATCGCGTTCTTCGCCCCGCGCGGTGCGCCGTCGCCGGTCGTCGACGCCCGGCCCGACACGACGGGCGCCGCGGTGCGCACGTCCGCGCCCGCGCTGCCCGCGGCGGTCCGGGCCGACGCGGTGCTCGCGC
>JAEWEJ010000414.1 GCA_023389455.1 Actinomycetes bacterium
CGCCGGCCCCATCGGGTTCGTCGGCCTGGTCGTCCCGCACCTCGCCCGCACCTTCACCGGCCCCAGCCACCGCTGGCTGCTGCCCGCCTCTGCGCTGCTCGGCGCCGCGCTGCTGCTCGCCGCCGACGTGGTCGGCCGGGTCGTGGCCCGCCCGCAGGAGATCGAGGTGGGCATCGTGACCGCCGTGCTCGGTGCCCCCGTCTTCATCGCGATCATCCGCCGGCACAAGGTGAGCGCGCTGTGACCGCGACCCTGCCGGCCGCCCCGACCGCGGGGGCCACCGTCGCCCGCGGTCGACGCGCCCGCGTGCGCCGCCGCCGCACCGTGGTGCTCGTGCTCGCGCTGGCGGTCGTGGCGGTCGCCGTCGTCGCGCTCTGCGTGGGCGAGCGCTCCTACCCGCCGTCCGAGGTGCTGCGCGTCCTGCTCGGTGAGCAGGTACCCGGCGCCTCCTTCAACGTCGGCGTCCTGCGGGCTCCGCGCGTCCTGACCGGGGTGCTCGTGGGCATCGCGTTCGGCATGGGCGGCGTCGTGTTCCAGACGATGCTGCGCAACCCGCTGGCCAGCCCGGACATCATCGGCGTGAGCGCGGGGGCCAGCGCCGCCGCCGTCGTCGCGATCACGGTGCTCGGCCTGTCCGGCACGGCGCTGTCGGCCGTCGCGGTCGTCGCCGGGCTCGGCGTCGCGGCCGCGATCTACGCGCTGTCGTGGCGCAGCGGCGTCCAGGGCGCCCGGCTGGTCCTCATCGGCATCGCCGTGGGCGCGATGCTGGACTCCGTCATCGCGTACGCGATGACCCGTGCCGGCATCTACGACGCCGGCGAGGCCCTGCGCTGGCTCACCGGCTCGCTGAACTCCGCCTTCTGGCCCGGCGTCGGGCCCCTGGCAGGGGCCCTCGCGGTGCTCGTCCCGGTGCTGCTGGTGCTCGCCCACCGCCTGCCGGCCCTGCAGCTGGGCGACGACGCCGCAGCCGGCCTCGGGGTGCACCCCGACCGCTCCCGGCTGGCGCTGCTGCTCGTGGCCGTCGCCGTCATCGCGGTCGCCACGGCCGCGACCGGGCCGATCGCGTTCGTCGCGTTCCTCTCCGGGCCGATCGCGCACCGCCTGGTGCGCGGCGGGGGCTCGCTGCTCGTGCCCGCCGCGCTCGTGGGCGCGCTGCTGGTGCTCCTCGCCGACCTGGTGGGCCAGCACCTGCTGGTCCACCGGTTCCCCGTCGGGGTCGTCACCGGCGTCCTGGGGGCGCCCTACCTGCTCTGGCTGCTGGCCAGGACCAACCGCTCGGGAGGCTCCCTGTGACGGATCCCGTCCACACGCTCGCGGTCGAGGGCGTCACCGTCGGCTACGACGACCGGGTCGTCGTGCACGACATGACGCTCGCCGTCCCGCCCGGGGCGGTCACGGCGATCGTCGGCGCGAACGGCTGCGGCAAGTCGACCCTGCTGCGGGCCATGGCACGCCTGCTGCGCGCCCGCACGGGTCGCGTGCTGCTCGACGGCACGCCCGTCGACGCGATGCCCTCGCGCGAGGTCGCCACGGTGCTGGGGCTGCTCCCCCAGTCGCCCGTCTGCCCCGAGGGCATCGCGGTGGCGGACCTCGTGGGGCGCGGCAGGTACCCGCACCAGGGCTGGTTCCGGCGCTGGACCGCGCAGGACGACGCGATCGTCGAGCAGGCGCTGACCGCCACCGACATCCTCGACCTCGCGGACCGCCCCGTCGACGAGCTCTCGGGAGGGCAGCGCCAGCGCGTCTGGATCGCCATGGCGCTGGCCCAGCAGACCGACATCCTGCTGCTGGACGAGCCCACGACGTTCCTCGACGTCGCGCACCAGGTCGAGGTCCTCGACCTCCTGGTCGACCTCAACCGGGACCACGGCACGACGATCGTCATGGTCCTGCACGACCTCAACCTCGCGGCCCGGTACGCCGACCACCTGGTGGCCATGACCGACGGTCGCCTCTACGCCCAGGGCTCCCCCACGGACGTCGTGACGGAGACCATGGTGCGCGACGTGTTCGGCATGGCCGCGCGCGTCGTGCCGGACCCGGTCAGCGGCTGCCCCCTGGTGCTGCCCCTCGGCCGGCACCGCACCGGCCGCGCCGGGCAGGCCGTCGACGAGGGCGCCGTCGCGCCGCCCAGCGAGCGACCGGCGGCACAGCCCGTACCGTGAGGTGATGACCTCCGCAGGGGACGCGGCGCCGGCTCCCGGCTGGCAGCCCGACGTGCTCGGCGACGGGTACGAGCAGCGCACGCTGCCGCTGCCGCCGGACGACGCCGGGCCGGTCGTCGCGACCCTCGTCCGACGCACGGGCGGCGCGGCGGAGCCCGACCGCGGCCTGGACGTCCTCTACGTCCACGGGTGGTCGGACTACTTCTTCCAGACCGAGCTCGCGGACTTCTGGCGCACCCAGGGGGCACGCTTCTTCGCGATCGACCTGCGCCGCTACGGACGCAGCCTGCGCCCGGGCCAGATCCCGGGCTTCGTCACCGACCTGGCGACGTACGACGAGGACATCGCCGCCGCCCGCGCCGTCATGGCCGAGGACGTGCCACCCGACCACCCCCGCCGGCTCGTCCTCATGGGGCACTCCACCGGCGGCCTGACGGTGAGCCTGTGGGCCGCGCGGCACCGGGGGGAAGCGGCTGCGCTGGTCCTCAACAGCCCGTGGCTGGAGCTGCAGACGCGAGAGGTGGGGCGCGCCCTGCTGGAGCCCGTGCTGCAGCTCGACGCGCTCCTGCGCCCCGCGCACCGGCTCCCGGTGGTCGACCGCGGCTACTACACGCGCGTGGTGTCGGACGCCTACGGGGGCGAGTGGCACTACGACCTGACGTGGCGTCCCGAGCAGGGGTTCCGCATCACGTCGGGCTGGCTGTCCGCCGTCCTCGCCGGGCACGACCGCCTCGCCCGCGGGCTCGACCTGCGCACGCCCGCGCTCGTGCTGCTGTCGACGCGCAGCGCGCTGCTGCCCCGCTGGGACCCGTCGATGACGCGCGCCGACGTCGCGCTGGACGTCGACGGCGTCGCACGGCGCGCCGCCGACCTCGGCCGGCACGTGACGATCGCCCGCATCGAGAACGCCCTGCACGACGTGGTGCTGTCGCCCCCGCCCGTGCGGCGCGAGGCGTACCGGACCATCGCGCGCTGGATCGCCGGGACCGTCACCCTCGACGACGCCGCGGCCGCCA
>JAEWEJ010000421.1 GCA_023389455.1 Actinomycetes bacterium
GGGCGGGGGCCTCGACGGGCGCGTCGTCGAGCGGCGGGCGCGGCGCCGGGACGTGGTCGAGCCGCTGACGTGCCACCGCCGGTGCGACGACCACGCTCGCGAGCATCGCCACGACGATGAGCACGAGCGCGTGCCGCGCCCCCACCGCCTCGGCCGCCAGGCCGAGGACCGGCGGGGCGACGAGGGAGGCCATGGACGCGAACGCGGACACCACCGCCACGCGCCCGGCGGCGCGGACCGGCTCGTCGGACGCCGCGGCGATGCCGATGGGGACGGCGAGCGCGGCGCCCGCGCCCCAGAGCACCACGCCGGCACCGGCCAGGCCGAGGGTCGGGGCGAACCCGAACAGGAGCAGGCCGACGACGGACGCCGCACCGGACACACGGAGCACGACGACGCGCCCGAACCTGTCGAGCAGCCGGGTGCCGCACAGGCGCACGACGGTCATCGCGGCGACGAACACCCCGAGGACCGCTCCGCCCACGGACTCGGAACGGCCGAAGCCGTCCACGACGGCGAGGGACAGCCAGTTGTTCGCCGCCCCCTCCGAGAACGCCGCGGCGAGCACGACGACGCCGACGAGGAGCGTGCGGGGCTCGCGCCAGGCGTCCAGCGCGCTGCCGAGACGGCGTGCCCCGTGGCGGACCGCCGAGACCCCGGCGGCACGGGCGGCCGCGGGACGCGTCGCGGCACGCTCCCCCGTCTCCACCTCGGACGGCGGCAGGACGACGCCGCGAAGGGAGGCGAGCCGCCAGACGACCACCAGGGCCGCGGTGACGGGCAGCTGGACCCCCACGGGGACGCCGGCCGCCGAGGCGAGCGCGCCCGTCCCGGACCCGAGCACGGCGCCGACGGAGAACGCGGCGTGGAACTGCGGGATGACGGTGCGGCCGAGTGCGCGCTCGACGCGCGCCGACTCGACGTTGAGAGCGACGTTGCCCAGCGCGACGGCCACGCCGTTGAGGAAGATGCCGACGGCGAGCAGACCCCGCGACCCCACGCTGGGCCCGACGCCCAGCAGCACGAAGGCCGTCCCGAGCACGAGGGTCGACACGACGAGCACGCGCCGTGTCCCCAGCCTCTGGAGCACCATGCCGGCGACCGTGACGGTCGCCAGGGAGCCGAGGGACCCGACGAGCAGCAGCAGCCCGAGGTCCGAAGTGCTGAGGTCGAGCAGGTCGCGCACGGTCGGGATGCGGGCCAGCCAGCTCGCGAACGCGAGGCCTGCGAGGGCGAAGAGGCCGACGAGCAGCAGGCGCGCGCGGGTCACGGCCGGGGCGGTGGGGCGGGTCAAGGAGAGCTCCGGGAGGCAGGACGACCGGTGGTGGGTGGCGCCGGTCTCGAATCGATTCGATCGACGGGTGTGCGGAAGGTCGAATCGATATGAGGGGACGGTCCAATCCTGCGGGTACGCTGACCGCGACGTCAAACGTCGCCCACGCCCGCCTCGCCGGCCCCGGAGGTCCGACCTGTCCGCCCAGCGCACCACCCTGGCCGACGTCGCAGCGAGCGCGGGGGTGTCGGTCTCGACGGCCTCGCTCGCGTTCTCCGGCTCCGGACCGATCGCCGAGGCCACCCGCGCACGCGTGCTCGAGGCCGCGCGCGACCTCGGCTACGCGGGACCGAACCCGCTGGGGCGTCAGCTGCGGCGCGGGCGGTCCGGGATCGTCGGCGTCATCATGGGCGACGCGCTGCGACGCGCCTTCCGTGACCCGGTCGCCATCCAGGTCCTCGACGGCCTGACCGCCACGATCGGCCCGCTCGGCCTGGGGGTGCTGCTCGTCCCCGGCCCCGACGACCCTTCGCAGCCGGCCGTCGACCCCCTGGTGGGCTCGGCGGCCATGGACGTCGCCGTGCAGATGTGGGGCGGCACGACCGACGACCCCGTGCTGGAGATGCTGCGGCGCCGCGGGACGCCCGCGGTCCTCGTGGAGGGCACGCCCCAGCCGGACGTGGCCGCGGTCGGCATCGACGACCACGGCGGCATGGCCGAGCTCGCACGGCACGTGCTCGGGCTGGGGCACACGCGGATCGCGACCGTCACGCTGCCGTTCGACCGCGACCGGGTCGAGGGCCCGGCCGACGCCGCACGCCTGCGGAGCCTCACGTGGGAGATCACGCGGCGGCGCCTCGCCGGGCTGACGGACGCCGGGGTGGACCCCACGGTCGTCTACTCCACCCCCGCCTCGCTGGTCGAGAACGGTGCCGCCGCCGGGCGCGCGATCCTCTCGGGGCCGGACCGTCCGACGGCCGTCGTGTGCCAGTCCGACCTGCTCGCCTCCGGCGTGGTGCTCGCCGCGCGCGAGCTGGGGCTGCGGGTGCCCCAGGACGTGTCGGTGGCCGGGTTCGACGGCCTGGACCTGCCCTGGCTGGCGCCGGACGTCCTGACGACCGTCGCCCAGCCGCTCGCGGAGAAGGGCGCGGCGATCGCGCAGGCCGTGGAGGACCTGCTCGCCGGGCGCATGCCCGAGCCGCGTGTCCTGCCGGTGCGGCTGCGCACGGGCACCACGACGGGGCCCGTCCCGCGCGACTGACCCGCCCGCGGCACGTCCCGCCACCGGAACGGTGACGTCCGGTCGGCCCGCACGGGGCCGACCCGCCTGGTCGGCACGGCCGGCCGGCCCGCGCGGAACGGACCGTCCAGCCTGCTCAGACGAGCCGGACGACCGCCTGGGCCCGGCCGAGCACGCGGGCGCCGTCGACGCTCACCGTGAGGTCCACCCGCGCCGTGGCCGCCTCGTGGTCCAGCGCGCCCACCGTCGCGACGACGTCGACCACCGCCTCACCGGGGTCGGGGACGACGACCGGCCGCGTGAACCGCGTCTGGTAGTCCACGACGGCCCCGGGGTCACCGGCCCAGTCGACGACGACCGCCACGGCGGCGCCCATGGTCCACATGCCGTGCGCGATGACGCCCGGCAGGCCGACCGACGTCGCGACGCGCTCGTTCCAGTGGATCGGGTTGAAGTCGCCGGACGCGCCGGCGTAGCGCACGAGACGGGCACGGTCGACCGTGACCGTGCGGCGTGCGATCTCCTGACCGACCTCCAGGTCGGCGAGGGCCGGGCGGGCGCTCACGCCGCGTCCTGCGGGCGCACGGCGAGCGTGGACACGACCGTGGCCACCGGCTCACCGTCGGCGTCGGCGATCTCGCAGCGCGTGGTGATCATCGACAGCCCGGCGCGCTGCGTGACGGCGTCGACGTGCAGCGTGGTCGCCAGCCGGTCACCCGCGTGGATCGGGCGGTGGTGCGTGAAGCGCTCGTCGGCGTGCACCACGCGGCTGAAGTCGATGCCCGCGGCGGGGTCGTCCACGTACTGGGCCTCGGCGCGCTGCGCCACCACGACCGCGAACGTCGGGGGCGCCACCACGTCGGGGTACCCCAGGGCGCGCGCCGCCTCCGGGTCGGTGTGGGCCGGGTGCGTGGCACCCGTGGCCTCCGCGAACTCCCGCAGCTTCTCGCGGGAGACCAGATACACGTCGCCGGGCGGGTAGCCCCGCCCGGCGAAGGAGGTGTCGACCGGCACGTCGCGGTCAGCTCGTGACGAGGACCGCGTCAGCGGGTCTCGCGGTGCACCGTGTGCTTGTTGTCACGCGGGCAGTACTTCTTCATCTCGAGCCGGTCGGGCGTGTTCCGACGGTTCTTCTTCGTGATGTAGTTCCGCTCCTTGCACTCCGTGCAGGCGAGCGTGATCTTCGGGCGGACGTCCGCGCTCTTGCTGGCCATGTTCGTGTCACCTCTCGCG
>JAEWEJ010000427.1 GCA_023389455.1 Actinomycetes bacterium
CCGTCACCACGCGCGCCCGCACGTCCGCCGCGCGCCGGTCCCCCGGCTCCGCGGCCCCGCCCGGCGCTCAGACCGACACCGGCAGGCGCGCTCCGACGGCGCGCAGCACGAACGCCTCGGTCTGCGCGATCGCGTGCTCGCGCTCCGGCCCACCGTCGGGCAGGCCGCGGCCGGTGAGGCAGGCGTTGACGAGCGGCACGGTGGTGGCGAGGTCCTGCTCCGGGAACGCGCCGGAGGCGATACCGGCGGCGAGGATGTTCCGCAGGATCCGCTCGACCACCACGACGTGCTCGCGTACACGCTGCTGCGCGCCGCGGGACAGGACCGAGCGGAGCTCCGGCCCGGGGGCGACGTGGAAGACGCGGGTGAGCGACGCCTGGGCGCGCACGTAGGCGCGCAGCTGGTCGACGGGGTCGTCGATGTCGTCCAGGGACTCCTGCAGGCGCGTCGCGTACTGCTCGGTCTCGTGCGTGATGAATCCGAGGAGCAGCGACTCCTTGTCGGAGAAGTGGTTGTAGACGGCCGTCCGGCCGACGCCGGCGGCGGCAGCGATGTCGGCGAGCGTGATGACGTCGAAGCCGCGCTCGTTCATCAGGCGGGACAACGCGTCGAACAGCCGTTGACGGGTCTGCTCGCGGTGCTCGTGCAGGGAGGCCCCGATGATCTTCGGCATGCTGACATCTTCACACAGGATGTCAGGAAAGCGATCCACACCGCTTCACCTCGCAGTTGAAAATGTGATGTTGCTCACGGCGCTTCGTCGTATTCGCCTACAATGCGGCAGCGTCTTCCGTACGACCCGCCCGACGAGAGCCCGAACGCATGAGCCGACACGCCCAGCCCGCACCGCGGGGGTCCGCCCCGGCGCCTGCGCGCGTCGCGACGGTGCCCGCTCCCGTGCCCGCTCCCGTGCCCGCCGGAGGCGTCGGCGACTGGCGCCGCGAGGAGAAGGACGAGCAGCCCGTCGCGCGCGTGCGCGCCGCCCACGCGCGCTTCGTGGCCGACGGCGGGGACCCCGGACGCCAGGTCCGCCCGGTCGTCGCCGACTCGTGGCGCCGCAGCCGCCGCGTCGGCGTCGACCCCGAGCTGCCGACACCGCCGGTCGACGTCGCCGGCCCCGCACTGGCCGAGCTGCGCAGCACGCACCCCCTGTCCGGCGCGGTGCCCGTGGTGCACCGGCTGCTGGTGGAGCCCGGCGCCGGGTGGGTCGCCGCGCTCAGCGACGAGGCGGGCCGCCTGCTGTGGGTGGACGGCGACCACGGGATGCGGCGCAAGCTCGACGGCGTCGGGTTCGTGGAGGGTGCCGCCTGGAGCGAGGACGCCGTCGGCACGAACGCCCTGGGCACCGCGCTGGCCACCCGCAGCCCGCTGCAGGTGGTCGGCACCGAGCACTGGGCACGGGTGGTGCACCCGTGGAGCTGCGCCGCGGTCCCGGTCCACGACCCGCAGGGGCGGCTGCTCGGGGTCCTCGACGTCACCGGGCGGGACGACGCCGCCTCCTGGATGGCGCTCGCGCTGGTCAGGGCCACCGTCGCCGCGGTCGAGGCGACCATCACGGTGAAGGACACCACGCCCGTCGCGCGCCTCGCGGTGCTCGGCACCCAGGGCGGGACCCTGCACACCCCGGCGGGACGACGCCGCCTGACCTGCCGCCACGCCGAGATCCTGCTGCTGCTGGCGGAGCACCCCGCGGGGCTGCGCGGCGACGAGCTCACGGTGCTGCTCTCCGAGTCCGAGCTGTCCGAGGTCACGGTCCGTGCCGAGATCTCCCGCCTGCGACGGCTCGTCGGCCCCCTGCTGTCGGAGTCCCGGCCGTACCGGTTGACCTCACGGCTGCACACGGACGTGGACGCGGTGCGCGACGCGCTGGCCGTAGGGGACGTCGGGCGCGCACTGAGCACCTACGCGGGCGCCGTGCTGCCGCGGTCCGCGGCACCCGGCGTGGCGCGCCTGCGGGCGGTCGTGCAGGAGGAGGTCCGGTCCGCGACGCTCGCGTCGGGCGACCCGACCCTGGTCGCCCGCTGGACCGCGGGCGACCACGGGGAGGAGGACTGGCAGGCGTGGCAGACCCTCGCCCGCGTGGCCCCGATCGGCTCGGCCGCCCACCTGCGCGCGCACACGCGCCTGGCGCAGCTCGACCGCGCGCTGCGCTGAGGACCACCCCCGCGGGCTCACGGGTTCCGTCGTCCCGCCGCGGACCCACGGATCGCGTCGTCGGCATCCGCCGCACCCACCCTCCCCGCCGGGCGCGCACCCGCGCGCCGACGGATCGCGTCACGCACGCGCACCCCGCCTGACGTGCACCTCCGTGCCTGCGGCGCCACCGCCGGGGCGATGTCGTGACGGATCTCGTCGTGCAACGGTTGTGCAACCCTCCAGCGGCTAGCGTCACCCTCGGTGGCATCGACGGCGACGCCTCTCGTGGGAGCCCGTCGCCCAGGTGCCCGGTCGGGCGGCGCGCGGGAGGGGGCGCGTCGCCCGACCATCACCGGTCGAGGCGTCGGGCATCCACGCTCCGGACCACCCGGTGCCGAGACCCGTCGGTGCCCGCTAGCGTGGCGGCCGTGGACACCGACCAGCCCGCCGGGGCGCTCGACCGCCCGCGTCCTGCCGCTCTCGAGCCGGACGCGAAGGACTGGACCTGGGTCCTGCGCAGCAGGTGCCCGGAGTGCGGGTTCGCCGCGTCCGACGTCGACCCCGCCGGCATCGGGGGCACCGTGCGCGACCTCGTCCCGCGGTGGGTGGCCGCGCTGCACCGCGACGACGCGCGCGAGCGGCCGGCTCCGGACGTCTGGTCACCGCTCGAGTACGGCGCGCACGTGCGCGACGTCATGCGGCTGTTCGACGAGCGCACCCGGCTGATGCTGGAGGAGGACGACCCGCTGTTCGCGAACTGGGACCAGGACGCGACGGCCGAGGCGGACCGCTACGACCTCCAGGACCCGGTGGTCGTGGCCGACGAGCTCGCGACGGCGGCCGAGGCGACCGCGGCGCGGTTCGACGCCGTCCCCGCGGACCACTGGGAGCGCACCGGGCGGCGCAGCAACGGCTCGCTGTTCACCGTGCGCACCCTCGGCCAGTACTTCCTGCACGACGTGGTCCACCACCTGCACGACGTGCGCGCCTGACGCGACGGATCCGGCGGGCCCACGAAACACGCCCGCAGCATGAGGTCGGTACTGTCCCGCCATGACCGGTCCGTCCGCGGTTCTCGCGGCTCTCGACGGCAGCCACGTGCTCGCGGTCCCGCGCGGCACCGACGTCCTCCCCCTGGCGCGCGCCTGGTTCCCCGCCGCGACGTGGGCGCACGAGCCCGTCTCACCGGCGCAGGCCGCGGCCTCCCGCCCGATGACGGGCGCGCGCTTCCGCGGGATCTCCTTCGCCCCGGTCAGCACCACAGGCGTGCTCGCCCTCGACCAGGGCACGGAGGTGGTCGGGCCGCACCAGCTCGACGCCGCCGACGCCCGCGTGCTGACCCTGCCCGGGGTGGACTGGGACCTGTACGGGCTGCCGGTGGTCCACGCCCCCGGCTCCGCGGTCCCGCTCGACCTCGTGCTCGGGTGGGCGTCCGCCGTCGCGCGCCGCACCGGCGGCGGCCTGGTGCCCGTCACCCGCGCGCGGGCGCACGTCCCCGACCCCGCGTCGGCCGTCGACCTCACGCTCTGGTCGGCGGTGCCCCTGCGGGTGCAGGACGCGGTCCCGCTCGTGCGGCCCGCGCTGTCCGGCAGCCGCGTGAGCGCACCGCCCCCGGGCGAGAGCGCGGCCGACGGGTTCGTCCTCACCGCCACCTACGAGTACGACGGCGTCCTGGAGCTGCGGTGCGCGCGCGCCCGCGAGGTGCCCGTCGTCCTGCAGACGCTGGACTGGCGCGAGCACGGACCGTGGGGCTACCACGTGACGTGGCACCCGCCGGAGCCGCACGAGGCGGGCCTGCCGCACCCCTCGCAGCTCAACGTCATCGCCCGGCGGCGCGTGGCACCGGCGGTCGCCCGGATCGTCGCGACCCTGTGGCGCTCCGCGGGCGGGACGATCGTCGACGCCGACGGGTTCGTCGTCCCGCACGAGGAGCTCGACGAGCGCGCCCGCGCGGTCCGCTGAGCCGCGGAGCAGCTGAGCCACCGAGCCGCCGAGCCCGTGAGCCGGTGACCAGCCGAGCCGCGTCAGACGAACGGCTCGGAGCCTGCGGGCACCAGGTCGACCTCGACGCGGGGCGTCGCGCCGCCCCCCTCGGTGAAGATCACGCCGCGCAGCGGCGGCACGTCCTGGTAGTCGCGGCCCCAGCCGAGCACCACGTAACGGTCGTCGACGAGCTGGTCGTTCGTCGGGTCCGCGTCGAGCCAGCCGTGCCCCGGCAGCCACACCGACACCCACGCGTGCGACGCGTCGGCGCCGCGCAGCTTCGGCCGGCCGGGACGCGGGCGCGTCTCGATGTACCCCGAGGCGTAGCGCGCCGGCAGCCCGTGCAGGCGCAGCGCCGCGATCATCAGGTGCGCGAAGTCCTGGCACACCCCGGCACGCTGCGCGAGCAGCTGCGCCTGGGTGGTGTGCACGGTCGTGGACCCGGACCGGTACGTCAGCTCGGTGCGGATGCGGTGCACCAGGTCCACCACGACGTCGGCGAGCGGGCGCTCGTCCGCGAACGACGGTGCCGCCCAGTCGCGCACCTCGTCGACGAACGTGACGTGGGCCGACGGCAGGACCGCCTCGCGCAGCGCGACGACGCCCGCCGCGTCCGTGCGCAGCACGCCCAGGTCCCCCGCGGTGACGGCGCGGGCCACGGCGCGCCAGCCGACGTCCGGCAGCTGCTCGCGCGGCGGCACCGTGCGGCTGACCTCGAGGGTCGACCGGGCCGTCACGACCAGCCGGGTGTGCGGCCGGGTGACCCCGAAGTAGGTCGTGGTGTTGCCGAACCAGTCGACGTGCCGCCCCGTGTCCGCGGGCTCCGGGTCGACGGTCAGTGAGGTCGCCACCACCCGCTGGTCCGGCAGGTCGCGGGGCGTCAGCGTGGTGCGGCCGTACGAGTCCGTCACGGGGTGCGGGTACTCGTACGTGGTGCGGTGCACCAGGTCGTACGTGCGGACGCTCACCGCTCACCCCCGTCGCTCGGCTCACCGTAGGTCGACCCCCACAGGTCGTCCAGGGCCCGGCTCGGCGTCGGCCGGGCGAAGTGCACGCGCTCGATCTCGTCGGACGCCTCACGCAGGCGCCACAGCATGGAGTCGAGCGCGTCGGTGAGGCGCACGCGTCGCCCGTCCTCGGACACGTCGTTGCCGACCGCCACGGTGTCCAGCTCCGCGACCAGCCCGGCGACGCCGTGCAGCAGGTGGTCACGCTGGGCGGCGGAGCGCGGTGCGGGGACGGCCTCGAGGTCCACCAGGAGCCGGTCCAGCGCGAAGGCCAGCGACCGGGGGTTGGTGCGGTCGTGCACCAGCAGGTCGAGCACGCTCGCGACGTCGGCCCCCCGCTGGTGCCGCCGTCGGTACGTGATCCCGGACTCCGCGGCCAGCAGCACGGACTCCAGAAGCAGGTCCTCGACGTCACCGGGACGCCGCACCACGAGCGTCGCCCGGAGCATCGCGACCAGCCGCTGGGCCCGCTCGATGCGGCGGCCCGCGTCGAGCAGGTGCCACCCCACGTCGCGGGTCAGCCCCTCGGCGGCGATCCCCGAGACCGCCAGCAGGCTCTCCAGGACGCGGTCGAGGGTGGGCCGCAGGCCGGCCGTCACGGCGGCGGGCGCCACCGGGCCGGCGTCCAGGGCGCCGGTGGGGTGCTGCCGGGCACGCACCCGGGCGCGCTCGTCGCGCAGCGTGCGCTCGATGCGCGCGAGCGGCCCGAACGTGTCGGTCGAGAGCTGGTCGCGCACGGTCGCCGCGGAGCCCGCCAGCCGGCGCACCGCCTCGGCCACGGAC
>JAEWEJ010000059.1 GCA_023389455.1 Actinomycetes bacterium
CCGCTCCGGCCCGCAGCGCCGTGACGGCTGCCGTGCCGGCCGTGAACCCGTCGCTGCGCGGGGCGGCGAGCTCGGCGGCGAGCCCGGTGCTGACGTCGTCGACACGCGTCTGGGCTGCCCGGCGGGCGTCGGCCCGCTCGGCGCGCTCCTGCTGGACGGCCCACACGCCACCGCTGGTGAGCAGCACCGCCGCGGCCGTCAGGAGTGCCACGACGTGGCGCGTGTGCGAGCGAGCAGGTGCCGTCCCGTCCGTCGCAGGGGCACCCGGAGCCACCTGCGTGACACCGGTCGGCGGCGTCGGCGCCGCGTGGGGCGTCGGCAGCGCGGCGAGGCGGTCGGGGGCGTCCGCGGGGGCACCGGCGAGTCCCGACGCCGGAGCGGGGGCGGGGTCGGGCGCAGGCACCACGACGGGCACGGGCCCGGAGATCGCGTGCCCCGCCTGGGTCGGCAGGAGCGGGGCCGGCGTACCCGTCGCCACGGTCACGTCGGGCGCCGACGCCCGGGCGTCCGCCCTGCTCGCACCGCTGCTCTGCCGTCCGCTCATCGGTCCCCCCGTCGACGTGGTCGCACCCTGTGTCACGACTCCATCGGCACGTGAAGCGTCCGACCTGAGCCGTTCCGTCGCAAATGGTGGCAACTCTGCTCACTCGTCCCGCACATGCGTGCAGACAGGTGGTGCGCCGCGCCGGCCCGGCGCGAGGGCCCCGCCGGGACGGGGTGGGGTCGACCCGGGGACGCACGGCCCGGGTGCGCACGGCCCCGGGGGCGGACCATCCGTTGGGGACGGTCGGGTGGGGACGGTCGGGGCGCGACGGGCAGAAGCCGCTCGAGGCACCGCCGTGCACGAACCCGACGGTCAGGGCACTGCCGCGCACGACCCGACGGTCAGGGCACCGCCGCGCACGACCCGACAGTCAGGGCACCGACGGTCAGGCGGGCTCGGTGTCGTCCTTGCGGGTCGTGACGACCATGACGGGGCACCGCGCGTGGTGCAGCACCGCCTGGCTGGTGGACCCCAGCAGCAGCCCGGCGAACCCGCCGCGTCCGCGGGAGCCGACGACCACCAGGTCGGTGGCGGCGGAGAACTCCGTGAGCAGCTCGGCGCCCGTGCCGTCGAGCACGCGGCGCTGGACCTCGACCCCCGGGTGCTCCGCCAGGGCGCGGTCCACGACGACGTCCAGGCCCTCGGCCATGTCCTGGAGCACCTGCTCGTGGTCGACCGCCGACGGCAGCCACGCGAGGGCACCGGCCATCGACGCGAGCGGGACGCCCGACACCGCGAACAGCTCGGCACCCCACACGTGGGCCTCGTGGATCGCCACGCGCAGGGCCCGCTCGGCCGGCGGTGAGCCGTCGACGCCGACGACGATGCGCCGTACCGGCCGCACCGGGGCGCTCGCCCCCTCGGCCAGCGGGTGCCCGTCCTCACCCCGCAGGGGCACGACCACGGTCGGGCACCATCCGTGGGCGGGCAGCGCCGAGGACACCGTTCCCAGCAGGCGGTCGGCGAAGCCACCGCGTCCCCGGGTGCCGACGACCGCCAGCTCGACGTCCCGCGACTCCTCGACCAGCGCACCCGCGGCGTCACCGGTCACGACGCGACCCTGCACCGCGACGCCGGGGTCCCGCAGGCGCCCCAGCGCCTCGTCGAGGACCGCCTGCGCACCGGCACGGATGGTCTCGTCGTCCAGCGCCGCGTACCCGCCGTCGAGCGAGGCCGCCGTGAACGACGGCAGGGAGTACGCGACGACGACCCGCAGACCCAGCCCTCGCGTCCGCGCCTCGGCCACCGCCCAGTCCAGGGCGTGCAGGCTCGCGGCGGAGCCGTCCACCCCGACGAGGATCTCGTGCTCGCGTGTCATCTCGACCTCCGCGTCATTCCGGCGCCCCGTCGGGCCGGCGGGCTGTTCCCCGCCATCGTGGCACAGCGCGCGGCGCGTGCGGGAGCGAACCACCAGGTGGGCGCGCCTCGGCCGCACGCCGGACGCGCCACGGGCTCAGGCGACGAGGTAGGGCGACCACGCCGGCTCGGCACGGCCGGCGGCGCCGCCGACGGTCACGGACCAGCGGGGCGCCCGGGGCCGGAACGGCAGCTCCCAGCCCAGCTCGTGCAGCATCCGGTCGGCCTTGCGGTGGTTGCAGCGCACGCACGCGGCAACGACGTTGGTCCACTCGTGGCGGCCACCGCGGGACCGGGGGTGCACGTGGTCCACGGTGTCGGCGCCCCCGCCGCAGTACGCGCAGCGGTGGTCGTCGCGCTGCAGCACGGTCCGCCGCGTGGGCGGCACGGGCCGCCGCGTCGGCACGTGGACGTAGCGCGTGAGCACCAGCACCACGGGCAGCGGCATCTGCAGGTGCGAGGAGTGCAGCACCCGCCCGTCGGACTCCAGGACCGTGGCCTTGCCGCTCATGACGAGCAGGACGGCACGGTGCAGGGTGACGATGCACAGCGGTTCCCCGCTGGCGTTGAGCAGGAGCGCACGGGACGGCACGGGCACGGGCGTGGCGTCGGCGCCGGGTGCCGGGTCGGTGGCGGTCGTCAGCACGGTGCACTCCTGACCTCGAGGGTCGGACCGGCTGGCTGCCGGCCCGGGACGAGAGGGAACAGCGTGGATGCGGGACCAATGTACGCGCACGCCCGCAGGCGGCAGGCGGAGCGGACGACCTTCTCGCGGGCGGCGCCCGCCCGGGAAGACGACAAGGCCCCGACGACGTGGACGTCGTCGGGGCCTCGCGGCATCAGATCAGCTCAGCCGATGCGGATGAAGGTCGGGTTGCTCTGCCAGATCGCCCGGAACTGGACCGTCTTGCCCGGTCGCGGCGCGTCGATCATCTGGTTGCCGCCGGCGTAGATGCCGACGTGCCCGGGGCTCCAGATCAGGTCGCCCGGCTGGGCGTCCGCACGGGAGACGACGGTGCCCGCGTTGCGCTGCGCCGACGACGTGCGCGGCAGCGAGATGCCGAGCTGCCCGTAGACGTACGACGTGAAGCCGGAGCAGTCGAAGCCGTCGGGCGTCGAGCCGCCGGAGACGTACGGGACGCCCACGTAGCGGGCCGCGATCTCGAGCACCGCGTTGCCGGAGACGGACTGCGGCACGGGGTTGCTGGCGACCTGCGACTCGGAGGTCGCGGTGGTGGCCGCGCGCTCGGCGGTACGGGCCGCCGCACGGGTGCGGACGGGCTCCGGCTCCGGCGGGGGCGCGGGCTTCTCGGCCGTGATCACCGGCGCGTCGACGGTGAAGACCGCCTCGGCAGGGGAGGCCACGACGGGCGAGGTGTTGAGGACCGCACGCGCGGACGCCGTGAGGGCGGACGTGTCGACGGCGGCGAGCGCCGGAGCGGCGTCACGGTCGGCGGCGTGCGAGGGGACGGCGAGCATGGAGACCATGAGCCCGGACGACGCGGCGACGACAGCCGTCCGTCGACCGACGGTGCCCATCTGCTCGGACGCGGCGTTCGCCAGGTCGGTCAGCGGCGTCGTGGGACGCCGTGCGGCGCGGTGGCGCGCCTGAGTGGTGCTGTCGGACAACGTGGTGCCTCTCCTGGCGCCTACGAGGTGAGCTGTCGGGTTCGGGTGGGAGATCACCCGGCCGGTCACCCGTCACGACCTGCTGCGCACCTCGGTGCACCGCTGTCGCGCCGAACTCCCGGCTTCACCCCAAGGACACCGTGTGACCGGTGCCCACAAGTGGTTCCCCCGCCCCTGCCGGCGAGTCGTACGGACCTGCGAGCGGCGGCAGGGTTCGGCGTTCCGCTCGAGGGCTTCCGGGAGGAGGGTTCCTAGAAGCAGGACGAACGTACATGACGTCCGGCGCGATTGTCACGCTCTGGTTACGGAGATCTCGGAAAGATCATGGACACCCGTCCACCGTCAGGCGCCGACGAAGATGTGCCGCGCGACGTCCAAGGGCAGGTCGAGGACGGTTCCGGCCCCCGCGACCCCCACCGTCACGACCCCCGCGGACCGCTCGACGGAGATCTCGGCACCGGGCACCACGCCGGCGTCGGCGAGCCGCGTGAGCAGCTCGACGTCGACCTGCAGCGGCTCCGCGATGCGCGCCACGACCGCGCGGCCGTCGGCGGCCAGCGTCGCGGTCGTCAGGGGCACCACGCCGTCGAGGAACCGGACCGGCGTGCGCTCCTCCCCGATCTCGTCCAGACCGGGGATCGGGTTACCGTACGGGTCGAAGTGGGGGTGGTCCAGCAGGGCCGCCAGCCGCTTCTCGACGCGCTCGCTCATGACGTGCTCCCAGCGGCACGCCTCCTCGTGGACGTGCGGCCAGTCCAGGCCGATCACGTCGGTGAGCAGACGCTCCGCGAGGCGGTGCTTGCGCATGACGCGCACGGCCTTGCCGAGCCCGTCGGGGGTCAGCTCCAGGTGCCGGTCACCGGTGACCACGACGAGGCCGTCGCGCTCCATGCGCGCCACCGTCTGCGACACGGTCGGCCCCGAGTGGCCCAGACGCTCCGCGATCCGGGCGCGCAGGGGGGTGATGCCTTCCTCGGTGAGCTCGTAGATCGTCTTGAGATACATCTCGGTCGTGTCGATCAGGTCGCTCACCGCTCGGCCTCCCACGTCGCCTCCAGCGGCCCGGGACCCCGCACCGCGTGCTGCGCCCAGGGTAGTCGGCCCCCCACCGGCGGACGGGCCCGGCCGCGCGCACCGCGCGTCGTTATCCTCGGAAGGTGCCCGAACCCGACGCCATCGACCGCCTGACGATCCCGAGCCACCTGCTGCCCCGCGACGGGCGCTTCGGGTCCGGACCCTCCAAGGTGCGCCGCGCGCAGGTCGACGCGCTCGCCGACGTCGCCACCACGCTGCTCGGCACGTCGCACCGCCAGGCGCCCGTCCGCAGCCTCGTCGGGCGCGTGCGCTCCGGCCTGGCGGCCCTGCTGGGTGCACCCGACGGCTACGAGGTCGTGCTCGGCAACGGCGGGTCCACCGCCTTCTGGGACGTCGCGACGCTGTGCCTGGTGCAGGAGCGCGCCGCGCACGCCACGTTCGGGGAGTTCGGCGCGAAGTTCGCCGCCGCGACGGCGCGCGCACCCTTCCTCGCCCCGTCGCACGTCGTCAGCGCCCGGCCCGGGCAGGTCGTGGTGCCGGAGCCGACCGAGGGCGTCGACACGTACGCCTGGCCGCACAACGAGACGTCGACGGGCGTCATCGCCCCCGTCCGGCGGGTACCCGGCTCGCGCGAGGCGGGCGCGCTCGTGCTCGTGGACGGCACGTCCGCGGCGGGCGGCACGACCGTCGACGTGGGCCAGACCGACGTCTACTACTTCGCCCCCCAGAAGTCGTTCGCGTCGGACGGAGGCCTCTGGATCGCCCTGGCCTCGCCGGCCGCCGTCGAGCGGGCCGCGCAGGTCGAGGGCTCCGGGCGCTGGGTGCCCGACTTCCTGTCCTTCACCACCGCCGTGGCCAGCTCGCGGCTGGACCAGACGCTCAACACCCCGGCTCTCGCCACGCTGGTGCTGCTCGCGGAGCAGGTCGACTGGATGCTCGCCCAGGGTGGGCTGGCCTGGGCGGCCCGGCGCAGCGCCACGTCCGCCGGGCACCTGTACTCGTGGGCGGAGAGCCGCGACTGGGCGACGCCGTTCGTCTCCGACCCCGCGCTGCGCTCCCCCGTCGTCGGGACGATCGACCTGGCGCCGGAGATCGAGGCGGCGACGGTCACGGCCGTGCTGCGCCGGCACGGCGTCGTCGACATCGAGCCCTACCGCAAGCTCGGGCGCAACCAGCTGCGTGTCGGCATGTACCCCGCGGTCGACCCGGAGGACGTCCTGGCGCTCACGGCGTGCATCGACCACGTCGTGGAGCAGCTGGGCTGAGCCCGCGCACCGCTCGCACGCAGGGCCCGGCACCGTGGTGCCGGGCCCTGCGTGCGTGCGGGAGACCGTGGGACGGCGCGGCTCAGGCGCGCCGGCGCGCGAGGACCCCGGCGGCTCCGGCGAGCAGCAGGCCCGCGGCGATCAGCGCGATCGGCCCGGCGGACGCACCGGTCGCGGACAGCACCTCGGCACGCTCGACCGACGCTGCGGCGGGCGGGCCCGCGGCGGCACCACCCCCGGCGACCAGCACGTCGGAGCGCTCCGGGTCGGTGAGGCAGTCGGGCGTCGACGGCGGGTAGGCGACGACGGCCGACGCGACCGCACCGTCGACGTCGACGTCGAAGGCGACCTCGACCGACCGCCGCACCCAGTCGTACTCGTCACCGGCCACCCACACGCCGTCCTCGAGGCGCCAGCCCGGCCAGTCGACGCCCGCGCCCGCGGCGTCGACGACGGCGCCGGGCCACGGCACGGTGCCGCTCAGCGGCTGGTCGGCGTGGACGACGTCGTCCCCACCCGGGTGCACGAACCTGACGTCGACCGTGCCGCTGCTCGCGGCGGGCGCGACCGCGTAGCGCAGCCGGGGGACGTCGCCGTCGCAGACGGGCGTCAGGACCGCGACCTCGACGTCGCACGGGAGACCGGCGCCGTAGCCGTCGTCCGCAGAGCCGCACCCGGCCTCCGGGGGCGGCGGGACGGCCGCCCCGGCCTGGGCCGCAGGGCCCGCGAGGGCCGCCACGAGGAAGAGGCCCGCGACGGCGCAGACCCGGATGAACGCTCGCATGGTGGCTCCCGCGTCGAATCGGACATTTCGCCCCCATCCTGACCCCCGGGGACGAGGATTCCCACCGTCGTCCGGGTGAACCAGCCCTCAGGAGACCGCTTTCACCCGGACGGGTGTCCGACATCACCCCGGGCTGTCGCAGCGGTACGTGGCCGAGCCCGGCGAGGTCAGCGTGGGGGTCGTCCACACCGTCACCCGGCCGTGGCGCAGAGCGAGCCGGGCTGCCACCTCCTGCGTCTGGCCCGGCGCCAGCCGCGACGTGAGCTGGAGCACGCTGCGCCCTCCGAGGGCGGCCGTCCGCCCGGCGGCCGGAGCGCCGTCCCGCGTCACGGCCGGCGGGCCGTCGCCCCGCGCGGACCAGACCGACACCGCCGTCAGCAGCGTGCCCAGGGGCACGTCCGGGCCGGGCTGCCCGGTGACGTAGGCCGGCCAGCCCTCGATGCCGGCAGGTGGCTCGTACGCCAGGCGCAGCACGACCGTGACCGCCGGGTCCGGCCCGGTGCAGGTCGCGTCGCGGAACGTCACGCCCGTGGCCAGGTAGGCCCCGAGCTTGCCCTGCGTCGCGTCGTCGAGGAACAGGCCCGGCTGGTCGGCGAACAGGTCGGAGGTGAAGGCCGCGCCCGCGACGGTCGCCGCCAGCCGCTCCTGCTCCTGCGGGTGCGCCGACCACACGCGCAGCCGTCGCTCGTCGACCGCACCACGGGCCGCCGTGAGCAGCCCGGCGGTGTCCCCGGACCCGACCACGGCCCCGACGATCGTCTCGGCCACCGCGCCGAAGTACGCGTCCGACGCCGCCGGGTCCGGGTGCCGGACGTAGGCGTCGCGCAGCAGCACCCCGGCCAGCCCGGCGGCGTCGAGCTGCCCGCCGTCGGGGTCCGCCAACGGGCCCGTCGCACCCACCAGGCCCGACACCGCGACGGGGTCCGTGCCGACCACGCCGTCCACCGTGCCACCCACCGCCTGGGCCCAGCGCGCCGCGACGAGCTCGGCGGTGCGGGGGAAGTCCGGCGTCAGCACGGCGTTCTGGACCCACCGGCCCAGGCGCTCGCCCCACACGTCCAGCTCCTCGGCGGTCAGCGGCGTCACGGGCTCGGCCAGGGTCGGCAGGTCCTGCGTGGTGCGGCGGTCGACGATGCTCATCGCGCCGCCCTCCACCCGCACGGCGACCACGGTGCCGACGATCCCGCCGGCGGCTCGCAGCTCGGCCGTGTTCAGCGCCAGCACGAGGTAGGTCCGTGGCCCGTCCGCGCCGAGCATGGCGGGCAGCACGCCGGCCGTGCGGCCGGCGGGTCCCAGCACGTCGTCCACCCGCACCAGCGCGTCCTGCACCTGGCGGACGGGACCGACCAGGAGCCCCGCGAGCCGGTCCACGTCGATCGCGGCGACGGCCGCACGCGCGTCGGCGGCGGTCGCCGCCGCGCTCTCGACCTGCCCCGCGAGGTCCCCCAGCGCCACGAGGTCGACGTGCCCGTCCGTGCCGCGCACCCCTCCCCCGACCAGCGCGCGCAGGTCCTGGGCGGCCGGCAGCACGTCGCCCGCGACCGCGTCCAGCGACACGGCGACCACGCGGACCGCCGTGAGCTGGTCACCCACCCACGGCACGGCCTCGGACGCGCGCCACACGGGGTCGGACGCCGCAGCGGCGGCCCGGGACGTCGCGTCGCGCAGGCCCGTGAGGTCCTCCCACGCCGCGTCGACCGACGAGACCTCCAGGTCCACGCGCTCGAGCACGACGCGGGCGTCCTGCAGCGCGGACACCGCCTGCCAGACGCGGAACGCCACCCACGCGCCCGCCAGCACCAGCACGAGCGCGACGACCGTGACCGTCAGCGCGACGGCACGCCCGACGCGGCCCCGGCGCGCCGCGGACGGCGCACCCGTCGCGTCCGGACGGTCCGGCCCAGCCGTCGCGCCCGGTTGCGTCGCCCCACCCGGTTCCGTCGTCGCGTCCGGTTCCGTCGTCCCACCCGGTTCCGTCGTCCCACCCGGTTCCGTCGTCCC
>JAEWEJ010000098.1 GCA_023389455.1 Actinomycetes bacterium
GTGGTCGCCGTGGGCGGGTGCGCCCGCGGTGACCGACGCCGCCGAGCCGTCCGGGGCGCGGGTGCCGGGGCTGTCTCCGCTGCCCCGGGCGGACGGGTCGGACCTGCGCGACGCGCCGGAGGGAAGCGCGCTGGCGCTGTGGGTGCAGCCCGCGGACGCGACGGGCGACGCCACCCCCGGTGCCGCGGCGACGGTGGGCCACCTGCTGCTGGTGCTGCCCGACGGTGAGGTGCTCGACGCAGGACCGGCGCCCGAGGGATCTCAGCTGCTGACCTCGTGGGACCGCGGGGCGGTCACGGCGGGCGTCCTCCTCGAGGGTGCGGTGGAGTCCAGCGTCGTGGACCTGACGAGCGGTCGCGTCGTGGGGACCCGGTCGGACCCCTTCGGCGCCCCCGTGCTGTCCCCGGACGGCACCGCGAGCGCGTGGCAGGAGTCCGACGTCCACGTCGAGCGGGACGGGGTGGAGGCCCGTCACCGGACGCCGGCGACCCGCTGCCAGCTGCTCGGGTGGGCCGACGACACGCAGGTGCTGCTGCAGTGCCCCGTGCTGGACGACGCCGGGAACGCCACCGTGGCCCCGGGTGCGACGACCCTGCTCATGGACACCGTCACAGGAGCGGTCACGGCGCGACGTCCCGTGGCGGCCGACGAGCCGCGTCCGGTCCACCCCGCGATCCGGCTCGACGACGGACGGCTCGTCGCCTGGATGCTGCCGCCGGAGGCGGACACCGACGTGAGCGCCTGGGCGTGCCCCGCGCGTCTCGCCGTCGTCACCGGGCTGGACTCGGCGCCGTTCGTCGACCTGCCGGGCAACGGTCTGGCGTACCCCGGCATGGTCCCGGTCCCCGGTGGCCTGATCGCGTCGGGGACCACGAGCTGCGAGGGCGCGCCCGGGTCGCCGGCGCTGTGGGCGGTCGACGCCGGGACCGGCGAGGTCACCGAGCTGCTGCCGTCGGTCGAGGCCGCGGACCCGACGCAGGCGGGCCTGCAGTCGTGGCTCGTGGGTGACTGACCCGGTCAGTCGACCCGCACCACGAGCAGGCAGACGTCGTCCTCCTGGTGCTCGTCGACCAGGGCGTCGGTCAGGGCGTCGCAGACCTGCGCGGCGGTGAGGTCCTCGGGCACGGCCTGGAGCACCGCGGTGAGCACGGCGATGCCCTCGCGCAGGCCACGGTCACGGCGCTCGACCAGACCGTCGGAGAACAGCACGAGGAACGCGCCGTGGGGCACGTCGGCGGTGGCCTGCGGCACCGTGCCGGGCCGCACCGGCGGCAGGCCCACGGGGGTGCTGCGCCCGCCGTCCAGGCTGCGTACCTCGCCGCCCGGCAGCCGCACGAGCGCCGGCGGGTGGCCCGCGCTCGCCCAGGTCAGGTGTGCCCCGGTCGGTGTGCGCTCCCACCGGAAGAGGACGCAGGTGGCGATGTCGGCGACGTCGAGTGCGCGGACCAGCCCGTCGAGCCGCTCCAGCGCGTCACCGGGACGGTCCCCGCGCCACACTGACGCGCGCAGCAGCGAGCGCAGCTGGCCCATCGACGCGGCGGCGCGCAGGTCGTGGCCCACCACGTCGCCGACCGCGAGGCTGACCGCACCGTCCGGCAGCACGAACGCGTCGAACCAGTCGCCACCGACCTCGGCGCGCCGACCCGACGGGAGGTAGGACGCGGCGACGTCCAGCCCGCCCACGTCGCCGAGCACGGGCAGCAGGCTGTGCTGCAGGGTCAGCGCGGCGTCGCGCTCGGCCAGGTACAGGCGCACGTTCTCCAGCAGGACGCCCGCGCGTCGGCCCAGGTGGGCTGCGGTGACGACGATCTCGCGGTCAAACCCCTCGACCTCGCGGTGCACGAGGCACAGCACCCCGAGCACGCGGTCACGGCCCGTGAGGGGTATGAGGAGGGCGCTGCCCAGGCCGAGGGTGCGGAGCAGCTCCAGCTCCGCGGGCGTCGTGCGTCCCGGCAGGCTCGCGATGTCCACCGGCATGGGCATGGGCACGTGGTCGGCGCCCGCGGCCAGGGTCTGCGCGACCCGGGGGGACTGCGTGAGCCACATCGTGCCCTGGGTGCCGAGCGCGTGCGCGACCGGCGCGAGCGCCGGGTCGGCCGTGACCACGTGCACGCGCTCCATGTGCCCGGTCTCCGACGCCATCGCGACGAAGCCCCACGTCGCCAGGCGCGGCACCACGAGGTCCGCCAGGGCGTCGACCGCGTCGTCGAACTCCAGGTGCCGGGACAGCTCCTCGCCGACGCGAGCCAGGAGCTCGAGGCGGTCGGCCGTGCGGTGCATCAGCGACAGCTCGAGGGCGCGGGCGGCCTCGCCGACGGCCTCCGCCGTGACGTCCACCTGCACGCCGACCCGGTGGGTGAGCCGCCCGTCACCGTCGCGCAGGTGGGTGATCGCGAGCTGGTTCCAGAACTGCGAGCCGTCCTTGCGGACGTTGAGCAGGACCTCCTGGACGTCGGCCCCACGCGCGAGGGCGGCGCGCAGCCGGTCGACGGAGTCGGGGTCGGTGTCCTCGCACTGCAGGAAACGGCAGTTGCGGCCCCGGATCTCGTCGAGGGTGTAGCCCGTGAGCGTCGTGAAGGCCGTGTTCGCCCACACCACGGGGTCCCCGGGCAGTCGGGGGTCGGAGACGGTCATCGCCAGCGGGCCCTGCTCCAGGACGGCGCGGGCGAGCGGGCCCGTCAGCAGGTCGGCGGGCAGGTCGGCGGGCAGGTCGGCCGGCGCGGTGGGCGGCGGGGTCGCCAGGTCGCCGCGGCACGGTGCGTCGACGTCGACGGGAGCCGCGTCCGGCGGTGCGTCGTCCGGCACGACCGTCCCCGCCTCGCTCACCTCGGTGCCCCGACGGGCGGGGCGCCGACCGGCACGGGGGAGCGCGGGCTGCGCGCGAACACGACCGCACCGGCCAGGTAGACCGCGGCGAGACCGGCGAAGAGGACCGGCGACCAGCCCGTGTCCGGCAGCGCCACGGCGGCCAGCGCGGCGGCGCCGACGAACGCGGCGTTGTACATCACGTCGTACAGCGAGAAGGCGCGGCCCCGGTAGGCGTCGGCGGTGTCGTGCTGCACGATCGTGTCGACCGCGATCTTGGCGCCCTGGGCCGCCAGGCCCAGGGCCGCGCCGGCGCCGAGCACCGCGGGCAGCGTCACGGTGAACGTGAGCACGAGCTGGCTGACGACCGCCAGCAGCAGGCACAGCACGATCCACACGTGCGGGCCCACGCGCGGGCTCAGCACGGGTGTCAGCACCACGGCCAGGGCGAACCCGACGGCACTGGCGAACAGCACGCTGCCGAAGGTGGCCAGCCCGGCCGACACGTCGGCGGGGTCGGACAGCAGGTTGCGCGAGATGAGGATGCTCGCGATGAACACCGCGCCGTAGCAGAACCGGTGCAGCGCCATGATGGCCAGCGCGTACGCGGGCGTTCGGCGGGCGACGAGGTACCGGGCGCCGGCGACCAGACCGCGCGCCAGCTCGCCGAGGGCACGGCGCACGTCGGTGCTCGCGGTGCGCTCGTCCGGGCCCAGCTGGTCGGGCGCGAGGCGCGTGGCCAGGGCCGACGCGCACGCCATCACGGCGGCGGCGACGAACAGCGAGATCGCGTCCCGGACGCGACCGGTCGGCAGCAGCAGGCCCAGGACGAAGCCCAGGGCGCCGCCCACGCCCGCGGCCGCCGCGCCCAGCGTCGGGGTCAGCGAGTTCGCCGTCAGCAGCAGCGGGCCGTCGACGACCTTCGGCAGCGACGCCGACAGCGCGGCGAGCAGGAACCTGTTGACCGACAGCGCGACGAGCGCCAGCACGTACACCGCCGGGCCGACGCCGCTGGTCAGCATGATCACCGCGATGACGAGCGTCAGCGCGACCCGCACGAGGTTGCCGTACAGCAGCACCTGGCGACGCCGCCACCGGTCCAGCAGCACGCCCGCCCAGGGGCCGACGATCGTGAACGGCAGCAGCAGCACCGCGAACGCGGCGGCCACACCCGTGGCCGTCGACGCGTTCTCGGGCGAGAAGAAGAAGAGCGTGGCGAGCCCGATCTGGAACATGCCGTCCGAGGCCTGGCTGACCAGGCGCACGGCGAAGAGCCGGCGGAAGCCGGTCAGGGGCCACAGGGCCCGGAGGTCGGAGATCACCTGCACGCGCCAAGGTTACGGCGCGAGTCGTCGGATCCGATCGCGGGGGCACCCCAACCTGCGCGAGGGTGTGCTCCGTTCTCATCGACGGGGGCGTGCCGAGGAGGAGGAGCGGGTGGGCAGGAGCTGGGAACGGCTGCTCGAGGAGGTCGCGCGGGAGCGGTACGCGCGCCTGCTGGGGCGCGCGGCGCTGCTCGTCACGACGCGCGCGGACGCGGAGGACCTCGTGCAGGACGCGCTCGTGGCGACCTTCGCGGGACGCGCACGCTTCACCACCGCGGCGGAGGCGGAGCAGTACGTGCGCCGGGCCATCGTGACCCGGTCGATCGACCGGGCGCGCACGGCCGCCGCCGAGCGGCGCGCCCTCGAGCGTCGCGTGTCCTGGCCCGACCCCGCCGACGAGCTCGTGCCGAGCGGCCTGGACCACGACGTCGTCGAGGCCCTGCAGACCCTGTCACCGCGGCAGCGCGCGTGCGTCGTCCTGCGGCACGTCGACGACCTGTCCGTCGAGCAGACCGCCACCGCCCTGGGTCTGAGCGCGGGTGCCGTCAAGCGGTACACGTCCGACGGTACCGCACGCCTGCAGGCGCACCTCGGAACCCCCGCGCTCACCGGTGACGCCGTCCCCGTCGAGCTGATGCCCGCACCGGAGGTGCGTCGTGACTGACCTCGGACACCTGCTCGGCAGCGTCGAGGAGCACGTCGAGCAGGCGCAGGCGGGTGCCCGACCCACCGACGCCGCGCTCGCCGGGACGCGCCGCACGGTCCGTCGCCGGCGCGTCCTGCGCGACGTCGGCCGCGGTGGTGTCGGCGCGCTGGTCGTCGTCGTGGCGGCGGGGCTGACGACGTGGGGGCTCCAGGGCCGTGCCGTGCCGCCCGCCGGTGTCGCCCCGGTGCCGTCCGTCACGCCGAGCGCCGCCGCGAGCACCGCACCGACCGCGCCGCCCGGGACCGTGCTGCCGCTGGGCGCACCCGTCCAGGTGGCCTCGCCGCGGGACGTCCCGGTCGCGGACCTGCTCGCCGCGGCCGGTCCCGGCTGGACCCTGGCGACGGTCGGCGAGGAGCGTGCCGGGCAGGGCGGCGCCGACCCGTGGGACGCCGCGAACCGGCGCACGGTGATCGCGCTCGTGGCACCGACGGGGGAGCGGACCCCGCTGCTCGACGTCCACGGGCACTTCGGCGCCGGTGTCGACGACTGGCGCGCCGGGGAGACGACGGCGCTCGCCTCCGCGTCCCCCTGGGAGGGGGAGGGGTCCGTCGAGGGTCTGCTCGACCTGACCACGGGGGTCCTGACACCCGTGCCCTTCGACTGGGAACGGCACCCGCTCGGCCTGACCGCGACCGGCGAGTCCGCGTGGCTGTTCACCGAGATGCCGGCGGAGCTGCTCGCGCTCGACCCCGAGCAGCGCTCCCGCTACTCGCCGATCGCGCCGGGGTACGGCGTCGCCCTCGATCCCGAGCAGGCGGTGGCGGCGACCGGCGAGGACCCCGCGGCGGTGCCGCACACCACCGGCACGCTGCGCCTCGTCGCCCCCGACGGCACGGCCCGTGACCTGGGCGGCGTGGCGCTGCCGCACCGGCTGCACCCGCTGAGCCCGGACCGTGCGTGGCTCGCCCTGCACGCGCCGGACGGCGGGCTGCTGGGCCTCGACGTGCGCACGGGTGCCACGCACCCCGTCGCCGGC
>JAEWEJ010000146.1 GCA_023389455.1 Actinomycetes bacterium
GGCGGGCGCCGGGGGCGGGCGGGGCCCGCAGCCGTCCGCCCACCGGCGGACGACGCCCCACCCGTGACCGGAGCCCTCCATGCGTCCCCTGCACCAGTTCCTGCGCACGCTGCGCGACGACCTCGACGCGGCGCACCGGCACGACCCGGCCGCCCGCACGCGCCTCGAGGTCGCGCTGGCGTACCCGGGGGTGCACGCGATCTGGGTGTACCGGCTGGCGCACCACATGTGGGCCGTCCCGCTGCTGCGCCTGCCGGCCCGGCTGGTGTCCCAGGCGGCGCGGGCCCTCACGGGCGTGGAGATCCACCCGGGCGCCCGGCTGGGCGAGCGCCTGTTCATCGACCACGGCATGGGCGTGGTCGTCGGCGAGACCGCCGAGGTCGGTGACGACGTCGTGCTGTTCCACGGCGCCACGCTCGGTGGCCGCTCGATGAAGCGCGGCAAGCGCCACCCCACCCTCGGCGACCGCGTCGTGGTGGGTGCCGGCGCCAAGATCCTCGGCCCGGTGTGGGTCGGCAACGACGCGCAGGTGGGCGCCAACGCCGTCGTCATCGCGGACGTGCCGGCCGGCGCGATCGCCGTGGGCGTCCCCGCGAAGATCCGCGGCCGGGGCACGCAGGTGCCGTTCGACGTCGAGGTCGACGACCCCGCGATCTACATCTGACCTGCCGCCCGCCCCCGCTCCCCCGGCCCGGCGTCACGGCGCCGTCGTCCGAGAGTTGTTCTAGTTGTTGGCTAACTACTAGACTGGCGGCATGATCTTCCGGATCGACCCCACCTCCGGCGAGCCGATCTACGCCCAGCTCGCCGACCAGGTGCGCTCCGCCGTCGCCCGCGGCGAGGTCCGCACCGGCGAGCGCCTGCCCTCGGCGCGCGAGCTCGCCACCTCCCTCGAGGTCAACCTCCACACCGTGCTGCACGCCTACCAGCTGCTGCGCGACGAGGGGGTCGTCGAGCTGCGGCGGGGTCGCGGCGCCGTCGTCACCGGCAGCAGCGCCCCGGACCTGAGCGACCTGCACTCGGCCGTCGCCGCACTCGCCGCGACGGCGCGCCGCCTGCGTGTCGCCCCGGAGACCGTCACCACGCTCGTCAAGGAGGCCCTGCGATGACCACCCCGCGCCCCACCCCGCCCCACCGGCTCGCCACGACGCTCACGGCGCTCGTCCTGCCGCTGGCCGTGGCCGGCACGGCCGTCGCGGTCGGCGCGTCGTGGGCGCCGCGCCTGCCCGACCCCGTGGCCACGCACTGGGGACCGTCCGGCGCTCCCGACGGTTTCGGCACCCTGACCGAGATGCTGCTGCTGCCCGCCCTGGTGGTGCCGCTGCTCGCGGTCGGCATGTGGGCGCTGGGCTTCTACGCCGGCCGGGACACCTCGACGCGGCGGCTGGCGGCGGCGTCGTCGACGTTCCTGGCCGTGATGATGTCCGGGCTGACGATCGGGTCGCTCGCGGGACAGCTCGACCTGCGCGACGCGGCGGCGGGGCCCGGGATCGGCACGACCCTCGGCATCTCGGTCACCGCCGGGGTCCTCGCCGCGGTCGTGGTCGCCCTGCTCACCCCGCGGACCGCACCGCAGCCGGCCACCGCGCTCCCCGACCCCGGTGCCCCGCGCACGGACCTCGCCCCCACCGAGCGCGCAGCCTGGACCCGGACCGTCACCAGCCCCACCGGCAGCGCGATCGGCGCGGCCGCCACGCTCACCACGGCGGTGCTCGCGCTCGCGCTGCGCACTCCCGCCATGCTCGTCGTCCCGGTGCTGCTCGCCCTGCTGCTCGCCGCCACGCTCGTGCTGCGCGTCAGCGTCGACGGCCGCGGTCTGGTCGCCCGGTCCCCCGTCGGCTGGCCGTCGATGCGCGTGCCGCTGGACGAGGTCGTCGCGGCCCGCGTCGGCACGGTCGACCCGCTGCGCGAGTTCGGCGGCTGGGGATACCGCGTCGGCAAGGGCGGCCGCGTCGGCTTCGTGCTGCGGCGGGGCGAGGCCGTCGAGGTCGAGCGCACCGGCGGCCGCGTCAACGTGGTCACGGTCGATGACGCGGCGACGGCGGCGGCGCTGCTCAACACCCTCGCGGAGCGGGCTCGGACCGGACGTACCACCCGGTAGCCTCGGCCGGGCGCCGACCGGCGCGCGTCGACGGCGACGACAGGGAGCAGCGCATGCGCCTCGGGTACCACACGGGCTACTGGTCGGCAGGTCCCCCGCCGGGCGCCGCACAGGCCGTCGCCGCCGCCGACGAGCTCGGCCTGGACTCGGTGTGGACCGCGGAGGCCTACGGCTCGGACGCGCTGACCCCCCTCGCGTGGTGGGGGGCCGGCACCCGACGCGTGCGCCTGGGCACCGCGATCGCCCAGATCTCCGCGCGCACCCCGACGGCCGCGGCCATGGCGGCGCTCACGCTCGACCACCTCAGCGGGGGCCGGTTCGTCCTGGGTCTCGGGGCGTCCGGGCCGCAGGTCGTCGAGGGCTGGTACGGCCAGCCGTACCCGCGGCCGCTGGCGCGCACGCGCGAGTACGTCGACGTCGTGCGCCAGGTGCTGGCCCGCGAGGCGCCGGTGACGTACGACGGCACGTTCTACCGCCTCCCGCTGCCCCCCGGCGAGGGCGCGGGTCTGGGCAAGGCGCTGCGCTCGACCGTGCACCCCCTGCGCGCGGACCTGCCGATCCACCTCGCGGCCGAGGGGCCCCGCAACATCGCGATGACCGCGGAGATCGCCGACGGCTGGCTGCCGCTGTTCTACTCGCCCCGCATGGACGCGACGTACCGCGAGCTGCTCGCCGACGGCTTCGCGCGGCGCACCGCGGCCCGCCGCCCCGCAGAGGACTTCGAGGTCGTCGCGACGGTCCCGGTCGTGCTGGCGGACGACGTCGAGCAGGCCGCCGACGTGGTGCGGCCCTTCGTCGCGCTGTACGCCGGAGGCATGGGCGCCAAGGGCGCCAACTTCCACCGTGACGTGCTCGACCGGCTGGGGTACGCCGAGGCGTGCGACGAGATCCAGGCGCACTACCTGGCCGGCGACCGCGCCCGTGCGACCGCGGCGGTCCCCACCGAGCTGGTGCGCGACATCGCGCTGGTCGGCAGCGAGGACGACGTGCGGGCCCAGCTGCCCGCGTGGCGCGGCACGGCCGTCACGACGGTGCTCGCGCAGACCGACCCGCGCACGCTGCCGCGCCTCGCGGCACTGTGGCGTGAGGCTGGTCACGACGGCGCACCGGAGGCCGACCCGGGCGCGGGCCCGGCCTAGCCTGGACGGGTGACGCACCGGCACCAGGGTGCGTCACGTCGCACTCGGTACGTCCGCGAGGGGTCGCATGGCAGTCGTCGAGCAGGTCGCCGTCCAGCCGATGACCCGCCCCGCCGCCGGCGCGCCCGGACGTGCCCCGCTGCCCCACCTGCGCGGGCTCGACGGCGTGCGCGCCCTGGCCGTCCTCGCGGTGCTGCTGTACCACCTGGACGTGCCCTGGGCGCGCGGCGGGTTCCTCGGCGTCGACGTGTTCTTCGTGATGTCCGGCTACCTGGTCGCCACGCTCGTGCTGGACGAGGTCGAGGCCACCGGGACGTTCCGCACCGGCCGGTTCCTGGCGCGGCGCGTCCGCCGCCTCGTGCCCGCGCTGCTGCTGGTCCTCGTCGCGGTGGCCGGCGCCGGTCTCGTGGTGCGCGACACGCTGACGACGCTGCGCGGGGACCTCGTCGCGGCGCTCACCTACACGTCCAACTGGTGGCAGGTCCTCGCCGACCGCTCGTACTTCGACCTGACCGGCCGGCCCCCGTTGCTCCAGCACCTGTGGACGCTGGCCGTGGAGGGGCAGTTCTACCTCGTCGTGCCGCTCGCCGCGCTGCTGGCGCTACGGGCCGGTCGTGCGCGCGTCGGGCAGGTCGCGGCAGCACTCGCCGTGGCCTCCGGGGTCGCGATGGGCGTGATGGCGGTCCGCAGCGGCATGCCGGTGCCCCACGACCCGACCCGCGCGTACGTCGGGACCGACACCCACGCGACGGGCCTGCTGCTCGGGGTCGCGGCGGCGACCGTCTGGCAGCCGTGGCGCACGTGGCGGCGCCCCGGGGCGTGGACGGCCGAGCGCGGCGACCCCGTGCGCCGCTTCGAGGCCGCGGTGACCGACGTCCTCGGGGTGGCCGCGCTCGCAGGGCTGGTCGCCTGCGTCGTCCTGGTCGACGAGTTCTCCGGCGCGCTGTACCGCGGCGGGTTCCTGGCGTTCGCGGCCCTGGCGGTCGTCCTCGTCGGCGCGGCTGCGGACCCCGCCGGGCTCCTCGGCCGGGCGCTCGGCAGGCAGCCGCTGCGGTGGCTGGGCGAGCGGTCGTACGGCATCTACCTGTGGCACTGGCCGATCCTCATGCTCACCCGTCCCGGGCAGGACCTCGCGTGGCCCGACTGGACGGTGACGGTGCTGCGCGTCGGGCTGACGCTCCTGCTCGCCGAGGCCTCGTACCGGTGGGTCGAGACGCCGGTGCGCCGCGGCGCCCTGAGGCGTCTGGCGCAGCGGCTGCGCACCCCCGGTCCGCACCGCCAGGCCCTCGCGCTGCGCACGGCTGCCGCGGCGACGTGCGGGCTGACGGTGGTCACGCTGCTGGCCGTCGGCGTCGTGCGCACCCCGGCCGCGACCACACCCGCCGCCACGGCGCTCGAC
>JAEWEJ010000149.1 GCA_023389455.1 Actinomycetes bacterium
GCTCCGAGAAGCGCAGGCCGGAGAGCCGCGCGCGGCCGGAGCGGTCGGTGGCGCGGATGTCGACGCGGACGTCGGCCTCCTGCCCCGCGTGCACGGGGTCGGGGACGACGCTGCGGTGGACCTCCAGGCCGCGTCGCCCGCGTGTCGCGTCGAGGACGACGAGCGCGACCAGCGCGGCGAGCGGTGCCGCGAGGAGCAGCACGCCGAAGCGGACGAGGTCGACCGAGCCGAGCCCGATGCCGGTCTGCAGCGCGACGACGCCCGCGGCGGCCAGCGCCCACCCGCGAGCAGTCGGTCGGCGGCGCATCAGCCCAGCGCGCGCCGCACCGCGGCCAGGGGCTCGACGGCGGGCAGGGGGGTGCGCGCGACGATGTCCTCGACCACGTCCTGCGTGGTGCGCCCGGACAGGCGCGACTCGGTGCTGGGCAGGAGGCGGTGCGCGAGGACGGGCACGGCGAGCTCCTGCACGTCGTCGGGGAGCACGTGGTCCCGGCCCGACATGGCGGCGAGCGAGCGGGCGGCCCGCAGCAGCTGGATCGCGGCACGCGGGGAGGCGCCGAGGCGCAGCCCGGTGTCCTCCCGCGACGCGGTGACGAGCGAGACGACGTACCGCTTGACCGACGGCGCCGCGTACAGCCGACGGACCAGGTCGATGAAGCGCTGGACCTGTGCCGCGTCCGTCACCGGGCGCATGCGCGTCAGGGGGTCGGTGCCCTCCTGCAGGTCGAGCATGTCGAGCTCGGCCTCCGGGCTCGGGTACCCGACGGTGAGGCGCGCCATGAAGCGGTCGCGCTGTGCCTCCGGCAGCGGGTAGGTCCCCTCCATCTCGACCGGGTTCTGCGTCGCCACGACGAGGAAGGGCCGGGGGAGCGGGTACGTACGACCGTCGACCGTGGCCTGGGCCTCCTGCATGCACTCGAGGAGGGCGGACTGCGTCTTCGGGGACGCCCGGTTGATCTCGTCGCCGATGACGACGTGCGCGAACACCGGCCCGGGCCGGAACTCGAACTCGTGCGTCTGCGCCCGGAAGATGTTGACGCCCGTGAGGTCGCTGGGCAGCAGGTCGGGCGTGAACTGGATCCGGCCCACCTGCGCGTCGATGCTGCGCGCGATGGCCTTGGCCAGCGTGGTCTTGCCCACGCCGGGCACGTCCTCGAGGAGGAGGTGGCCCTCGGCGAGCAGCACGGCCAGCGAGACGCGGACCAGGTCGGGACGGCCCGTGACGACCGACTCGATCCCGGCGCGGATGCGGGTGGCGGTCGCGACGAGCTCGTCGAGCTCGTGCGGTGACGGCAGTGACTGCATGTGAACGGCTCCCTCGGCGACTGGGACGAGACTACGCAAGCGGGACGGCTCGCGGGTGGTGTTCACCCGTACCGGGGCCTCGCGCCGCTCCGGCCGGCCCGTCCCCGGCGCCCTCCACATCCCTCCCTCGGCGGGCTCCCCGGGGGCTCCGAAGGTGCCCGAAAGCGCTTCTGCGGGGTGGTTGCGACGGGTTCGTCCGGAAGGCCCCCGCACCCGTCCCGTGAGGGCCGCCACGGGACGCGCCGAGCCCTCCACTTCGCTCCACCGCTGTGACCTGCGGCAACGCGTATCAGACGGGTGAACTTGGCCTCTTGACAAGATGCGGGTGGAGGGAAGTGGAGTACCGTGGAGGCACGTGGAGAGGTCGGGAGGCCGCCCCGCGGAAGTGCCGGACGGCGGTGCGTCGACCGGCCCGCGCGTGGGGGGCTGAACCGGTCCGGACGACCAGGAGGGGAGTGAGGTGTCGTATGAACCGACAGGCGCCTACGGCTCCTTCGCGCCCTTCCTGGGGACGTACACGCCGCGCCTGGACGACAAGGGCCGGCTCATCCTCCCGGCGAAGTTCCGGCCGCAGCTGGCCGGGGGCCTCGTCATGACGCGCGGGCAGGAGCGGTGCCTGTTCGTGCTGCCGATGGACGAGTTCCGCCGCATGCACGACCAGCTGCGCACCGCCCCGGTCACGAGCAAGCAGGCGCGTGACTACCTGCGCGTGTTCCTGTCGGGTGCCAGCGACGAGCTGCCCGACAAGCAGGGCCGTATCTCCATCCCGCCGGTCCTGCGCACCTACGCGGGGCTCGACCGGGACGTCGCCGTCATCGGCACCGGCACCCGGGTCGAGATCTGGGATCTCGCCGCCTGGGAGACCTACCTGTCCGAGCAGGAGGCGGGATACGCCGACACGACCGAGGAGGTCTTCCCGAACGGCCCGTTCTGAGCCGTCCGCCGGCCTCCCGGCCACCACGTCGCCACCCGCCCCCGTCCGCCGTCGTCGGCACCGTCCCGGACGGCGCGGCCCCGTACCCCCGTCGTCCTCACCCGTCCGTCGAGACCTCCTCCCGTCCGCTCTGACGCCACTTCCCCGGCGCCAGAGGGTCGGTGGGGGATCTGGCCGGGCGGTGGAGGGATCGTCCGGCCATCAGCACGTACCACCAGCACCACCAGCACCACACGTCACACCCGTACCAGGCAGGCAGACCGGAGAGGAGGGGCCATGAGCGAGCAGCACGACGCCGCCGCACGGCACACGCCCGTCCTCCTGCAGCGGTGCCTCGACCTCCTCGCCCCGGCGCTGGGTGCCCCGGGCGCCGTGATGGTCGACTCCACCCTCGGCATGGGTGGGCACACCGAGGGCGTGCTGCGCGCGTTCCCCGAGGTCCGGGTCGTCGGCATCGACCGTGACCCGCAGGCGCTGGCGCTCGCCAGCGCCCGCCTCGCGCCGTTCGGCGACCGGTTCACCGGGGTGCACGCGGTCTACGACGAGATCCGCGAGGTGCTCGACGACCTCGGCATCGCCGCGGTGCAGGGCGTGCTCATGGACCTCGGGGTGTCGTCCCTGCAGCTCGACGAGGCCGACCGTGGCTTCGCCTACGCGCAGGACGCACCGCTCGACATGCGGATGGACCCGACGACCGGCCCGACGGCCGCCGACGTCCTCAACACGTACGACGAGCGGGACATCGCCCGCGTGCTGCGGGTGTACGGCGAGGAGCGGTTCGCCGGGCGGATCGCGCGACTGGTCGTGCGCCGCCGCGAGCAGGCGCCGCTGACCCGGACGTCCGAGCTCGTCGACATCGTGCGCGCCGGCGTCCCCGCGGCCACGCGTCGCACGGGCGGCCACCCGGCCAAGCGCACGTTCCAGGCCCTGCGCATCGAGGTGAACGGGGAGCTGGCGGCGCTCGAGCGTGCGGTGCCGGCGTCCGTCGAGGCGCTGGCGGTCGGCGGCCGGATCGTCGTCGAGTCCTACCAGTCGCTCGAGGACCGGATCGTCAAGCGCGCCCTGGCGGCCGGTGCCACGTCCAGCGCACCGCCCGACCTGCCGGTCGAGCCCGCCACGCACGCGCCCTACCTGCGTCTGCTCACGCGCGGGGCGGAGGAGGCCGACGAGGCCGAGCTCGCCCGCAACCCCCGCGCCCAGTCCGTCCGGCTGCGTGCCGCCGAGCGTCTGCGTCCCACCCCCGACCACCTGCGCACCCCGAGGAGAGCCGCATGAGCGCCCTGCCCCAGGCCGCCGCCCGCACCGGCGCGGCGCGTGCGTACCCCCAGCCGGC
>JAEWEJ010000179.1 GCA_023389455.1 Actinomycetes bacterium
CCCCTGCCCCGGGCGCGCCGTCACCGACCGCGACCACTCAGCCGACGGTGACCGTCACCCCGCCGGAGAACATCGAGTCGTGCAGCTCCAGGCTCGCGGGCGTCGCGTCGGCCGGGAGGTCGAACACGACCGTGCCCTGCACGCTGTTGCCGGGGTTGATCTGGTTGAGGAACGACTCGGCGTCACCCAGGTAGATCGCCGCGGACGTGTCGGCCGAGTGGGTCCGGCCCTGCGCGTCGACGAGCTTCTGGCTGGACCCGTCGAAGTACTGGGCCTCGTCGCCGATGTTCGTGACCGTGACGTGGACCAGCACGAACTGGCCCTGCGCGTCCTTGCCGAGCACGTCGCTGCCGATGCGGGCCACACCGGGCTCGATCGACGTCACCGTGAACTCGAACTTGCCATCGCGGGCGGGCGTGCCCATGCCGGCGGCGGCGGGGTCCTCGGCCGCGGCCTCCGGTGCGGGGGCCTCTTCGGCAGCGGCCTCGCCCGCCGCGGGAGCGACGGCGCCGGCCTCGGTGGCCGAGGCGCTGCCCGACGCGGTGCCGGCCGTGTCGTCGTCGCCACCGCCCAGCGCGCCGGCGACGCCCACCACGAGGACGACCGCGCCGAGGGTGGTGAGGACCTTGTGGCGGGCGAACCACGAACATCGCGGTGCGGGCGCTGCCGCCGGCGTCGTGGTGTCGGACGGATCGGTGGGGACGGGGTGGCTCATGGCTGCTCCTGGGGTCGGTTCCGGGTGTGGTCCGATCCTTCGACGGCGGGTGCCCCCGCCGGGTCGACCGATCGGCTCGAGCCGGCTGGCCGGCCGGACGACGCGGGGCGTGCGTCGCCTGACTATCCGGTGGACGTGGGGCGTCGGCGGTCCGACCTACGCTCCTGCCATGTCGACGTCCTCCCCGGTCCCGCCCGCCGAGGGCCGTGGCGTGCTGTGGTGGCGCCGGTGGGCGGACACCCCGGGCACGGCGGTGGCGGTCCTGTCGGCTACCTTCCTCGGGGTCGCCGACGTGGCGTTCTCCGTGCCGTCGGGCCCGGACGTCTCCGCCGGCTACGCGTTCCTCGGTCTGCTCCTGCTCCTCGTGGCGGTCGCCGCGGCCGCCGCGCTGGTCCGGCGGCGCCGGTACCCCGTCGCGGTCTGTCTGGGCACGGCGGTCGCCGGCGCCCTGATGCCGGTGGGCGCGCTCGCCGCGCTGATCGCCCTGCCGTGGGTGCTCGCCACCGCGACGCGACGCACCGCCGCCTGGTGCACGGCCGCCGTGGGCGCAGCGGTGGCCGCGTCACTGGTCCGGGACTGGCGCCGTGAGGGCGATGCCGTCATGTGGGCGACGACCGACGCGGCGACAGGCGAGCGGATGTACCTGACGGGCGGCGGGTACGTCGCCATGGGCGCCGCCGTGCTCGCGGTGGCTGTCGTCGTCGGGCTGGTCCGCCGCTTCGGGGACGCCGCCCGCACCGCGCGCCGCGCCGCTGCCGAGAGCGAGCAGCAGGCGGCGACGCTGCGCACGCAGGCCGCGCAGCTGCGGACCGAGCTCACGCGCCAGGAGGAGCGCGAGCTCATCGCACGCGAGATGCACGACACCGTCGCGCACCACCTGTCGCTCGTGTCGCTGCACGCCGCGGCACTCGAGGTCACGGCCGACGACCCCGCGACGGACGTGCCGGAGTCGGCGCGCTCCATGCGCTCGTCCGCGCACCGCGCGCTCGAGGAGATGCGCGTCCTGATCGCGAGCCTGCGCACGGCGGGCGACGACAGCGCCGACCGCTACGCCGGCCCGGCCCCCCGCCTCGTCGACCTGGTGGCGCTCATCGACGAGGCCCGCCGTGCCGGAGCGGACATCGGCGCCACGGTCTTCGTCGACGGCGGGGACGACGCACCGCCTGCCCTGACCAGGGCCGTCTACCGGGTGGTCCAGGAATCGCTGACCAACGCGGTGAAGCACGCACCGGGTGTCCGCGTCGAGGTCGACCTGCGGGCACGGCCGGGCGACGGCGTCGACGTGACCGTCGCCAACGGGCTGGTGAACGACGTGCCGGACGTGCCGGGGGGTGCCGGGCTCATCGGCATGCGCGAGCGGGCGCTGGCGCTCGGCGGCCGGTTCGACGCCGGGCCGCGCGACGGTCGCTTCGTGGTGCGTGTGCACCTGCCGTGGCCGGTGCCGACGCACGCCTGAGCGCAACCCGCCGTGCGGTGCACGCACTGTCGGGGGTCGTGGGTACCGTCGGCCGCGTGATCCGAGCCCTGGTCGTCGACGACGACCCCATGGTGCGTCTGCTGCTGCGCAAGATCCTGCACCCCGCCGGCATCGAGGTCGTGGCCGAGGCGGGCGACGGCGACGAGGCCGTCACGCAGACGCAGGCCCACCACCCCGACGTCGTGCTCATGGACCTGCGCATGCCGCGGGTCGACGGCATCCGCGCCACGGAGCTGCTCCGCGCGCTGCCGTCGCCGCCCGGCGTCATCGCGATGACGTCGTTCGACACCGAGTCGGCGATCCTCGACGCGGTGCGCGCCGGTGCGGACGGGTTCCTTGCCAAGGACTCGTCGCCCGACCAGATCGTCGCAGCCGTCCGCGACGTGGCGGCGGGACAGGGCGCGCTCTCCCCGCGCGCTGCGCGCACGGTCATGGAGCAGGTGAGCAGGGACCGTGCCGCCGCCGCGAGCCGCGACGCGCAGGAGCGGCTGCGCGTCCTGACCGACCGGGAGACCGACGTGGCGCTGGCGGTGGCGGCGGGACGCTCGAACGGGGACATCGCGCGGGAGCTGTTCGTCTCCGAGGCGACCGTCAAGACCCACCTGGCCCGGGCGGTGGACAAGCTCGGTGTGGCGGGCAGGGTGCAGGTCGCGATGCTCGTGGCGTTGGCGGGGTCGGCGGTGCCGGGTCACGGCTGACGCCGGCAGGTGGCGCGGGTGGCTCGGCTGGTCGGTGGCCCGGTCACGACCGTGCTGACCGGGCGGTCACGCGCGACCGCACACCTTCGACTCCCGCGGCTGTCCTCGGCCCTCAGAGGTCCTGCATCGACTCCTCCTCCGAGCACGGTGTCGGCTCTCCGTCGGTGAGGTCCGCGTCGTCGATCTGCCACTGCCCGACGTCGAGGGTGAGGGTGTAGGTGATGCGCCAGTCCGTGCACGTGGCTCCGTCGGGGCCGTAATCCGCGGCCTGGGTGGTCCGGAACGACACCACGGCCTTGTCGGTGGTGGCGTCGACCACCTCGACGTGCTCGATGTCCAGCCAGTGCCACGCGCTCGTCGAGAGTCCCTGTGCGTAGTTCTCGATGCTGCCGACGCGCTCGTGCATCCGCGGGGTCAGCAGCTCCCAGACGGTGTCGACGTACCCGGTGTTGATCGACTGGGCGTACAGCTGCATGGTCTGCGCGATCGACGGGGCGTCCGGGTGCGCGCTCGACCAGGTCGCGTTCACGGCCTCGTCGGTCAGCGCGTCCCACTCGCCCCCGCACTCGAGGGGTGCCGGCGTCTCCAGCTCGCCGGCGTCCCAGGCCTCGAGGGAGGCGCGCAGCGTGGGCAGACCGACGGCGTACCCGGCGCCCGCCGCGTCGCTGCCTGCGACCACCACGCCGACGACTCGACCGTCGACGGTGACGACCGGCCCGCCGCTGTTGCCCCCGTTGATGGCCGCGTCGGTGCGGAACAGGCCCCACCGGTCCTCCCCTTCGACCTGGACGCGCAGGTCGGCCGCGGTGACCGCCCCCTGCGTCATCCCGAGGGGCTTGCCCAGCGGGTAGCCCAGCACTGCGACGGCGGCGCCGACGGCGGCGGGGGTGTCGCTGGGCTGCAGCGGGGTGGCTGTCGATCGTTGGTGGAGCTTCACGATGGCGAGGTCGGCGGCCTCGTCCACCGCCACGGGCGACCCGGAGACCACGTCGGCGCCGAAGCGCACGGAGACCGCTGTCGCGTCCTCGACGACGTGGTACGCGGTGACGAGGGTGTCCGGGCCGACGAGGAAACCTGAACCCGACCCGCCCCCGGAGCAGCCGGTGGACGCGATGCGCGCGACGCCCGGGCTCCAGGACGTGAAGGTCGCCTCCCACGTCGGAGGTGCAGCCACCGGGCTCTGCGTGGGAGGCGCCGACGCGTCGTCCGGGGGCGCGTCCGGCACCGGCGCGGTGCAGGACGCCACGACGAGAGCGACCAGGAGCGCCGTTGCAGCTCGTGCGCGGTGGACCACGGGTGCCACCTCCCGTCGCATACGTGACGTGCGCACTATAGGGGGGTACGGGCTGGTCTGTGCCGGATCGTCAAGCACCAGGACCGGCCGATGAATGGTCCGTCCGGCGTCAGTCGAGATCGAACGACGACGACCGGGGGCGCGCCTCTTCCAGCGGCGAAGGCCATGAGCGGTCCGCCCGCGTCGGCGCACCGGTGTCGGGTTCACCTGGCTCGGTGCCGGGGCACGTCTCGACGACCTGGAGGTTCCCGATCCCTCACCCCGGGTCGAGCTGCCCCAGCAACGCCTCGATCTCCGTGCGCAGCCCCGCGACGCGCGCCTCCTCCGCGGCGACCTGCTCACCCGAGACGCGCAGCGCCTCGCTGCGTGCGGCCAGCTCGGCCTCGTCGCGGGCGAGCAGAGCGCGGGCGTCGGCGAGGAGCTCGTCGGCCGACGCCTCGGGCATGCGAGTGCCGTCGCGCCATGTCCACGACAGCAGGGAGCGGGCACGTTCCGAGGCGGGCAGCCCGGCCAGGCGCGTCTCCTGCTCCTCGATGGTGGCGCGGTACTGCGCGAGGTTGGCGGTGTCCGCGTCGA
>JAEWEJ010000214.1 GCA_023389455.1 Actinomycetes bacterium
GCGCGACGGGTCCGGCGTGGCGCTCACGGCACCGGTCCACGCGATCGGCTGACGCGCCCGTCCGCCCGGGCGGGCCGCCGGACCGGGCACGGGACGCGGGGCGCACGGCCCGGACGCACGGACCGCCGTGGCGAGCGCCTACCGTGGTCCCGTGGCCGCCACGCTCGCCCTGCCCCGCTCCGTCCTGCTCGCGCTGTGGCTCACCGCCTCCGGTGAGCCCGACCCCGTCGCCGCCGCCGTGCAGGACGACGACGAGCCGCACACGGTCGACGCCGACGGCGAGACGCTCGACCTGCGCGACTGGGTCCGGTGGCTCGGCGGCCCGGCCGCCGAGGTCGCGGCACTGCTGCCGGTGCCCGGCGAGCCCGTCGCGGCACCGCCCGCCGTCTCGGGCGCAGCGGTCGACGCCGGTGAGTGCGTGCTGCTGCGGTCGGCCTCACGCACGCTCGCCGCGGTGCCCGAGGTCGAGCGGTTCGGCTCGGACCTGGAGCCCGGGCACCTGGTGACGTGGCACGTCCGCGAGGTCCCCGAGTGGCAGACCGCGGTGTGGGCCCAGATCGGCACGCTCGAGGACGCGGAGCGGGAGCTGCGGCAGGGTCTGCTGACCGCGACCGAGGCGCTCGTGCAGCTCGGCGTCGAGCGGTGGCGCCCGGACGCTGCCGAGTCGATCGCGCACGTGCGCGACGGCGCGCTGCCCGAGCGGCGCCTGCCGCGCGGCGTGCAGCCGCAACGACTGCGCGTGCTGTCCAGCGCGGCACGCCTGCGCGGCATCGTCGCGCTCGCCAGCCAGGACGACGGCGGGGCGGTCAACACCTGGCAGGCCGACCAGCGCGCCACCGCCCTGCGCGAGGTCGACCGCGTGGCGCGTCGCGCGATGGCGGCGGCGGCCACCTACCTGGCCCGGTCGTGACCGGGCCAGGGCGTCGCCGGTCTCAGCCCGCGAGCACGCTGCGGTAGACCTCCAGGGTCCGCTGCCCGATCGCGTGCCACGAGAAGTGGTCCTCGACGCGCCTGCGGGCGGCCACGCCCCAGCGCGCCGCCCGGTCCGCGTCGGACACGGCGTCCGCGAGCGCGGCCCCCAGGTCCGCCACGAAGGCGTCCGGGTCGACCGGTGTGCCGGTCCCGTCCTGGACCTGGTCGATCGGCACCAGCAGTCCGGTCACGCCGTCGTCCACCACCTCGGGGATGCCGCCGGTGGCGGTGCCGACCACGGGCAGGCCGACCGCCATGGCCTCGAGGTTGACGATGCCGAGCGGCTCGTAGACCGAGGGGCACGCGAAGACGGTGCCGTGGGCCAGGACGGCGACCAGCTCCTCGCGCGGCAGCATCCGGTCGATCCACACCACGCCCGAGCGGCGCGTACGCAGGTCCTCGACCAGGCCCGCCACCTCCGCCAGGATCTCGGCGGTGTCCGGGGCGCCGGCGCACAGCACGACCTGCACGTCCGCCGGGAGGGTCTCGACGGCCCGCAGGAGGTAGGGCAGGCCCTTCTGGCGCGTGATGCGCCCGACGAAGACCACGGACGGCCGGTCGGGGTCGATCCCCAGCGACCGCACGACCTGCAGCGCGTGCTCGCGGCCCTCGTCGGAGGTCGGGCGCCGCCAGCCGTCCAGGTCGATCCCGTTGTGCACCACGCGGACCTTGTCGGGGTCCACCGCCGGGTACGAGCGCAGGATGTCCTCGCGCATCCCCCCGCTGACGGCGATGACGGCGTCCGCCGCCTCGTAGGCGGTGCGCTCGACCCAGGACGACAGCGCGTACCCGCCGCCGAGCTGCTCGGCCTTCCAGGGCCGCAGCGGCTCCAGGCTGTGCGCGGTGAGCACGTGCGGCACGTCGTAGAGCAGCGACGCCAGGTGGCCCGCGAGGTTGGCGTACCAGGTGTGCGAGTGGACCAGGTCGGTGCCGCCGTCGGACGTGTCCCGGCCGATCCCGTCCACGATCGCCAGGTCGACGCCCATCGTGGCCAGCGCGGCGTTGGCCCCGGCCAGCGCGCCGGGCACCGCGTAGCCGTGCGTCCCCGGCTCTGCGACGGGCTCGTCGAAGCTGTGCACGCGCACGTCGACGAGCTCGCGCAGGACGGCCGTCAGGCCCGCCACGTGGACGCCCGCTCCCCCGTACACGTGGGGTGGGTACTCGCGGGTCAGCAGGTCGACGCGCACCGGTGCCTCCAGTCGTGACCGGCGGGCGGCCGGTCGTCTGGGCGACACGCTAGCGCCCACGCGCGCGTGCGCCTCGCTACGGACCCGCGTCGGCCCTAGGTTGGGTCCATGCCAGCGCCGCGTGTCCTCGCCATCGTCCTCGCCGGAGGGGAGGGCAAGCGTCTGATGCCGCTCACCGCGCACCGCGCCAAGCCCGCGGTCCCCTTCGGCGGCATCTACCGACTCGTCGACTTCGCCCTGTCGAACGTCATCAACTCGCACTACCTGCACGTGATCGTGCTGACCCAGTACAAGTCCCACTCCCTGGACCGGCACGTGTCCAAGACGTGGCGGATGTCGTCGCTCCTGGGCAACTACGTCGCCGCCGTGCCGGCGCAGCAGCGCGTGGGCAAGCACTGGTACCTGGGCAGCGCCGACGCGATCTACCAGTGCCTCAACATCATCGACGACGAGCGCCCCGACATCGTGGTCGTGGTCGGCGCCGCCCACGTCGACCCCCAGGGCTTCGCCCAGATGGTCGACGCCCACATCGACTCGGGCGCCGAGCTGACGGTGGCCGGCATCCGCCAGCCGATCGACATGGCCGACCAGTTCGGCGTCATCGAGACCGTGCCCGGCGACCCGACGCGCATCGCCGCGTTCCGCGAGAAGCCCACGGACCCCACGCCCGTGCCGGGCTCGCCGCTGGAGATCCTCGCCTCGATGGGCAACTACGTCGCGAACGCCGACGCGCTCGTGCAGGCCGTGACCGTCGACGCCGAGGACGTGAACTCCCGGCACGACATGGGCGGCGACATCGTCCCGTGGTTCGTCGAGCGCGGCACCGCCGGCGTGTACGACTTCATCCGCAACGACGTGCCGGGGTCCACCGACCGTGACCGCGACTACTGGCGCGACGTGGGGACGCTCGACTCCTACTACGACGCGAACCACGACCTCATCTCGGTCGAGCCGGTGTTCAACCTGTACAACGACGCGTGGCCGCTGTTCACGGGCTACACCGGCCTGCCGCCGGCCAAGTTCGTCCACGCGGGCGCCGGCCGGCTCGGGCACGCCGCCGACTCGATCGTGTCCCCCGGGGTCGTCGTGTCGGGGGCGACGGTGTCCGGCTCGATCCTCTCCCCCGGCATCCGGCTGCACTCGTGGGCGCAGGTGACGGACTCGGTGCTGATGGACGGCGTCCAGGTCGAGCGCTACGCCCAGATCCACCACGCGATCCTGGACAAGAACGTGATCGTCCCCGAGCGGGCGCGGGTGGGGCTCGACCACGAGCACGACCGGGCACGCGGCTTCACGGTCACGGACAGCGGGATCACGGTCGTCCCGAAGGGCACGGTCATCACGGACTGACCGGCCGCACGCCCGGCGCCCCGCCCCGGCGGGACGCCGGGCGTGGGACCTCGTCGCACGGCAGACGGACGGCGGCGCCCGCGCCCGGCACCGCCCGCTAGCCTGCGGCCGTGGACACCCGCACGGCCGCCCCCCGCCTCGTCGTCATGGACATCGACTCCACCCTCATCACGGGCGAGGTCGTGGAGATGCTGGCCGCCCGCGCCGACTCGCTCCCGCTGGTCGCGGCGGTGACGGAACGGGCCATGCGCGGCGAGATCGACTTCGCGCAGTCGCTGCGCGAGCGCGTCGCGACCCTCGAGGGCCTGCCGGTCTCGGTGTTCGACGAGGTGCTGGCCGAGGTCGTGCTGACCCCGGGCGCCGCGGAGCTCGTCGCCGAGCTGCAGGCACGCGGCTGGCCCGTGGGCCTGGTGTCCGGGGGGTTCGTCGAGGTGGCGCGCCCGCTGGCGGCACGCCTCGGCATCACGCGCGTGCACGCGAACCGGCTCGAGGTGCGCGACGGGCGGCTGACCGGCCGCGTGGAGGGCCCCGTGGTGGACCGGGCCGCCAAGGCCGCCACGCTGGCGGCGTGGGCGGCCGAGCTCGGGCTGCCGATGTCCCGCACGGTCGCGATCGGCGACGGCGCGAACGACCTCGACATGCTCGCGGCCGCCGACACGGGCATCGCGTTCAACGCCAAGCCCGTGGTCGCGGGTGCGGCGGACGTGGCGGTCGACGGGCGCCTCGACGCGGTGCTGTCCCTGCGACCGTTCGCCGCCTGACGCCGGCTGCTCGGCGCGGCACGCTCCGCGGCGCCGGGCCGACCCGGGTCGTCGCC
>JAEWEJ010000224.1 GCA_023389455.1 Actinomycetes bacterium
CCTCGGCGCCGAGCTCGGCGCCGAGGAGTCGGCCCCGGTGCTCCTGCCGCCGCTGCCGCCGCTGCCGCCGCCCGACCGCGGCGCCCCCCTGGTCCAGGCGGCCGACGTGGAGTGCACGTTCGCGGTCCGTGACGAGCGCGGGCGCCGGGCCCGGCTGGCCGCGCTGCGCGGCGTGACGTTCGACCTCCAGCCGGGGGAGTCCGTGGCGATCGTCGGGGAGTCCGGCTCGGGCAAGTCGACCCTGCTGCGGGTCGCCGGCGGGCTCGAGCGGCGGTACACGGGGTCGCTGCGCGGCCCGCGCGGTACCGACGTGCAGATGGTGTTCCAGGACGCGGGCTCGTCGCTCACCCCCTGGCTGTCGGTCCGTGAGCTCCTGCACGAGCGGCTGCCGGCCCGCACCCCGCGTGCCGACAAGGACGAGCAGGCGCTCGCGATCCTCGATCGGGTGGGGCTGCCTCCCGCGGTCCTCGACGCCCTGCCCGCCGAGCTCTCGGGCGGTCAGCGCCAGCGGGTGGCGCTGGCGCGCGCCACGATCGTCCCGCCCCAGGTGCTGCTGTGCGACGAGCCGACCAGCGCGCTCGACGTCTCGGTCGCGGCCACCGTGCTCAACCTGGTGAACCGGCTGCGACGGGACCTCGGCATCGCGGTCATGTTCGTCACGCACGACCTGGCGGTCGCGCGGATCGTCGCCGACCGGATCGCCGTGATGTACCTCGGCCGCGTCGTCGAGGTGGGCCGGGCCGAGGACGTCATCGCGAACCCGCGGCACCCGTACACCCGCACCCTCGTCGCAGCCGTGCCGCAGCCCGGCCGGACGGCGCAGCCGCTGGCCGGCGAGCCGGCGAGCGCGCTCGACCCGCCCACCGGGTGCGCGTTCCACCCCCGCTGCCCGGTGGCGCTGCCCGAGTGCGCGACCACGGTCGTGGGCGTCCAGCTCGCCGCCGTGGGTGACCGCCCGACGTCCGACGTGACGCGCCGCCACGAGGTGGCGTGCGTCCGCAAGGGGGAGATCTGATGACCGACGTCCTCACCGACGGCGCCACCCGCACCGACCAGGCGCCGCCCGTCCCGTCGGGTCCCGCACCCCGGTGGCGGGGCGCCGGCCGCCGCCGGCCCGCCGGGACGAACACCCCGCTGCGCCGGGCGACCGACCGCACGCTCATCGGCCTGCTGCTCCTCGTGACGGTGGTCGCGGTGCTCGCCCCGGTCCTCGCGCCGTACGACCCGGTGCAGCCCGTCGGCTTCCCGAAGCTCGCGCCGTTGGCCGACGGTCACGTGCTGGGCACCGACCAGATCGGGCGCGACACGCTCTCGCGGGTCCTGGTCGGGCTGCGGACGTCGTGGCTCCTCGCGCTCGTCGTCACGGGCGTCGGCCTGCTGGTCGGCACCGTGGTCGGGCTCGTCGCCGGGATGTTCGGCGGCTGGGTCGACGCGCTGCTCATGCGCACCACCGAGGTGTTCCTCGCGCTGCCGTCCATGCTCGTGGCGGTGGCCGTGGCCGCCGCGCTCGGCCCGGGCCTGGCCAACACGTTCCTCGCCGTGACGGTCGTCTGGTGGCCGTACTACGCGCGCATCATCCGCGGCGAGGTCCGCGGCATCATGGCGCGGCCCCACGTCGAGGCGGCGCGGATGGCCGGCGTCGGCCCGCTGCGCATCATGCGCCGCCACGTGCTGCCGGGCGTGGTGCCGACGGCCGTCGTCACGGCCAGCCTCGACGTCGGCAACGTCGTCATGGTCCTGGCGTCGCTGTCCTTCCTCGGGCTCGGGCAGCCCGCACCGGCCCCGGAGCTCGGCTCCGACACGTCGCGCGGCCTGGTCGAGATCCTCGACGCCTGGTGGATCCCCCTGATCCCCGGCCTGGCCGTGATGCTCCTCAGCCTCCTGTCCAACCTCGCCGGCGACGCGGTGCGCAACCGGCTCGCCCACCGGAGGTGACCGCCGTGCCCCACCTGCGCTTCCTCGCCGTCCGCCTGGCCTCGCTGCTCGGCCTGCTGCTCGTCCTGTCGTTCGTGCTGTTCCTCCTGCAGGAGGTCTCCGGTGCGGACCCCGTGGCCGCCACGATCGGCGGCAACGCCTCACCCGAGGCCGTCGCGGCGGCGCGCGAGCGCCTCGGTCTCGACGACCCGGCGCCCGAGCGGTACCTCGCGTACGTCGGCGGGCTCGTCACCGGCGACCTGGGGACGTCGTTCCGCACCCGCCGTCCGGTGATGCAGGACGTCGCCGCGTACCTGCCGGCGACCCTCGAGCTCGTGGGGGTCGCGTTCGTCGTGGCCCTCGTCCTGGGGACCCTGTTCGCCGTGTCGAGCATGCTGCGCTGGCGCCTGTCCGGGCTGTTCCGCGGGCTGCTGTTCGTCGGGTCGACCGCCCCGACGTTCATGCTCGGGATCGTCGGGCTCATCGTCTTCTACAAGGTGCTCGACTGGTTGCCCGCGTCCGGCCGTGGCGGGGTGAGCGGCGGCCCGACCGGCATGACTATCTTCGACAGCCTGCTCGCCGGGGACCTGGCCGCGACCGGTGACGCGCTGTCCCACGTGGCCCTGCCCGCGCTCGCACTCGCGGTGGGCCCCGCGCTGGCGATGGGGCGCGTGCTGCGCTCCAGCCTGACCGAGACCCTGCGGTCGGACCACGTGCGCACCGCGACGGCCAAGGGCCTGGGCGAGTTCCAGGTGCTGCGCCGCCACGTGCTGCGCAACTCCCTGGACGCGTTCCTGTCGATGAGCGCGCTGCAGCTCGGCTTCATGTTCGGCGGCGTCCTGCTCATCGAGGGCGTCTTCACCTGGGGCGGCCTCGGGTCCTACCTGTCGGCCAGCCTGCCGGTCGCCGACTTCCCCGCGATCGCCGGCGTGACCTTCGTGCTCGGCGGGCTGTACGTGCTCGTCAACGCCGTCGCGGACGTCCTGCAGTCCGTCGCCGACCCGCGCATCTCCGTCTCCTGAGAGGCCGGCCCATGCCCCTGCGCCCCACCAGCACCCACCGCCCCGCCGGCACCCACCGACCCGCAGCCCCGTGGCGGGTGCTCTGCGCCGCCGGAGCCGTCGCGCTCGTCGCGTCCGGCTGCTCCGCGGCCGCCGAGGGCGCCGCGCCGGACCCCACGACGCTGCGCCTGGCCGAGACCGGCGAGTACGCCTCCCTGCACCCGCTGGAGCACCCCCTGGGCATCACGTCCAAGCTGTACGACGGGCTGGTGGCGGTGGGGGCCGGCGGCGTGCTGGAGCCGGGGCTCGCGGTGGCGATGCCGGTGCCGGACGCGGACCTCACGTCGTGGACGGTCGAGCTGCGCGAGGGCGTGACGTTCAGCGACGGATCGCCGTTCGACGCTCAGGACGTCGTCGCGGTGTTCGACGCCGTGCGCGACCCGGCCGTCGGGTCCTGGATGGCTGCGGACTACGCGATGATCGAGCAGGTCACCGCCCTGGACGCGACGACGGTCCGCTTCGACCTGGCGTACCCGTACGCCGGTCTGCCCGCTCGCCTGACGCTGGGCATCCCGGCGTCCGAGGCCCTCGGGGGCGACGTCGTCGCCTCGCCGCTGGTCACCGAGCCCGTGGGCACCGGGCCGTACGTGCTGTCGCAGTGGCGCCGGGGCGAGTCCCTGACGCTCACCGCCCGCGAGGGCTGGTGGGGCGGCACCCCGCAGGTCACGACGATCCACCTCGCGTTCGTCGCGGACGAGAACGCCCGCGCCCAGCGGGTGCGTGCGGGGGAGGTCGACGGCGCGCAGCTCTCGCCGCGCACCGCCGTGCAGGTCGCGGGCCGGGACGGCATCGAGCTCGTCACGAACCCGTCGGGCGACTTCCGGGCGATCTCGCTGCCCGTGACGCTGCCCTTCTTCGCCGACCCGGCCGTCCGCGTGGCCCTCAACCTGGCCACCGACCGGCAGGCCATGATCGACGGGATCCTCGCGGGCCACGGTGCCGCGCTCGCCACGCCGTTCACGCCCGCGCAGGGCGACGCCTACGAGCCCGCGGCCACGTTCGACCACGACCCGGCGGCGGCCGCGGCGCTGCTCGACGAGGCGGGGTGGACACGCGGCCCCGACGGGACGCGGGCCAAGGACGGCGTGCCGTTCGCGTTCACGCTCATGTACTTCGCGGAGGACACGCTGCGCCGCGACGTCGCGCAGGCCTTCGCGTCCGACATGGCCGCGCTCGGGGTGGACGTCGCGCTCGAGGGCGTCGACCGGCCGTACGCGGTGACGGCGATGGACGAGAAGGCGTTCGTGCTCGGTGGCGGTGACATGCCGTACGACCCGGACGCCCAGGCGTACCGGCAGCTGCACTCCGACTTCGCGGTGTTCGACGAGGACGACGCCTACTCCAACCCCTCGGGGTACGCGGACGCCGGGGTCGACGCGCTGCTGGAGGCGGCGCGCACCGAGGCGGACCCCGCGCAGCGGTCCGCCCTCTACCGCAGCCTGCAGGAGCGTCTGGTGGAGAACCCACCGATGATCACGGTGTTCGCCCTCGAGCACACGTACGTGGCCCGTGGGCTGGACGCCTGGGACGGCATCGAGCACGTCCTCGAGCCGCACGAGCACGGCGTCGCGTGGGGCCCGTGGTTCGACGTGCAGCGCTGGACGCGCCGGTGAGCAGCGACCTCGCGGTGAGCAGCGACCTCGCGGTCGCCCGGACGTCGTCGCGGGGCGCGGCGGTGCTGCGCCTGGTGCGCCGCCGGCTGCTGTGGACCGTGCCGCTGGTGGGCGTCGTCAGCACCGCCGTCTTCGTGCTCGCCGCGGCCTCCCCGACGGACGCCGCCGCGTCGTTCCTCGGGGCGCGCGACGAGTTCACCGGCGGGGCCGCGCGGGCGGGAGTGGAGCACCTCGTGGCCGGCACCCGGTGGTTCGACGCCTGGTGGGGCTGGGTGTCCGGCATACCGACCGGCGACCTGGGGATGTCGACCACGGCGCGCGCGCCCGTCGCGGACGTCGTCGCGGCGAGGCTGCCGTGGACGCTGCTGCTCATGGTCCTCGGCCTCGGCGTGGGTGCCGCCGTCGCCGTGCCGCTGGCGCTGCTCGCGGCCCGCTCGCCGCGCGGCGTCGTCGCGCGGGTGCTGACCTCGGGCCTGTGGGCGCTGTCGGCCGTGCCCGCCTTCCTCACGGCGATGGCGCTCGTCGCGGTCCTCGCCCTCGGCCTCGGCTGGCTGCCCACCGGCGGCCTCACCGACCCCGGGGCGCCCGTGACGCCCGGGCAGGTCGGCCGGCACCTCGTGCTGCCGGTCCTCGCGGTCGCCCTGGCGCAGGTGCCCTGGATCACGCTGCACCTGTCCCGTGCCATGAGCGCGCAGCTGCACAGCCCGGCCACGCAGGCCGCGCGCCTGCGTGGCGTGCCCGAGCGGCGGGTCCTGACGCGGCACGTGCTGCCCCCCGCCGCAGTGCCGACGCTCGCGATCGCCGGGGCACGTCTGCCCGAGGTCGTGGCCGGGTCGGTGCTGGTGGAGGAGGTCTTCTCGTGGCCGGGACTGGGGCAGTCGCTCGTGGCCGCGGCGCTCGCGCAGGACTTCGCGCTGCTGGCCACCGCCACCGTGCTGCTGACCGTGGTCGCGGTGCTCGGCGGGCTGCTCGCCGACCTGTGCCTCCTACGGATCGACCCGAGGACGGACCCCGATGGTCTCTGACACCCTGCGTGCCGGCGGCCCGCCGGCCGCGTCCGCGCCGAGCCCGGCCGCTCGTCGCAGCGCCCGTCGCACGGCCCGTCGCGC
>JAEWEJ010000244.1 GCA_023389455.1 Actinomycetes bacterium
GACCGGGGCACCGGCCGGGGCCGAGCGGACCGCGAAGGCGCCGACGATCGCCGGCAGCGTGAGGACCGCCCCGACGAGGAACGCCGCGTGCACGCCGCCCGCGGTGGCCACCACGTCGGACGCGCCGTCGGACGTCAGACCCGCCGCCGCGGCGGACAGCACGGTGACGAACACGGCCGTCCCGGCAGCGCCCGCCACCTGCTGCACCGTGCCGATGACGGCGCTGCCGTGGGAGTAGCGGTCGGCGCTCACCGCGCCGAGCGCCGAGGTGAACAGCGGGGTGAAGACCAGCGCGAGGCCGGCGGACATCGTCAGGTGCGCGCCGACCAGCACCCACGGCGAGGTCCCGACGTCGAGCAGCAGCGCCATGCCCCACGTCGCGGTGCTCACCAGGATCGTGCCCGGCACGAGCAGCGGCCGGGCGCCGAACCGGTCGTACGCACGGCCCACCGCGGGCGCCAGCAGACCCATCAGCAGGCCGCCCGGCAGCAGCATGAGCCCGGTGCGCAGGGTGTCGAGGCCCAGCACGTCCTGCGCGTAGATGGGCAGCATGATGATGACGCCGAACAGGGCCATCATCATCGCGGCCATCAGCGCCACCGCGACGGCGAACGTCCGTGAGCGGAACACCCGCAGGTCGAGCAGGGCGTCGTCCGTGCGCTGCAGTCGCAGCTGCCGGGCGACGAACAGCGTCAGCCCCGCACCGCCGGCCACGAGCGCGGCCGCGGTCGTCGGCTCCAGCCCGCCACCCACGGCCTCGCCGATGCGCGACATGCCGAGGACCAGGCCGCCGAAGGCCACTGCCGACAGCAGCACCGACACGACGTCGATCCGTGCCCGGCGCGGCTCGGTGACGTCGGGCAGGCGCAGGGCGCCCAGCACGAGCGCACCGACGGCGACCGGCAGCACCAGGCCGAACATCCAGCGCCAGTCGAGCACCGACAGGATCAGCCCGGAGATGGTCGGGCCGACGGCGGGGGCCACGGAGATGACGATGGAGATGTTGCCCATCGTGCGCCCGCGCGACTCCGGCGGGGTCACGGTCATCACGGTCGTCATGAGCAGCGGCAGCATCACCGCGGTGCCGGTCGCCTGGACGATCCGGCCCGCGAGCAGCACCTCGAACCCGGGCGCCAGCGCGGCCACGAGCGTGCCCGCCGAGAACAGCGTCATCGCGGTGAGGAACGCACCGCGGGTCGTGGTGCGCTGCAGGAAGAACCCGGTGACGGGGATGACCACGGCCATCGTCAGCAGGAACCCGGTGGTCAGCCACTGCGCGGTGCCGGCCGTGATGGACAGCTCGTCCATGAGCCGCGGCAGGGCCACGCCCATGATCGTCTCGTTGAGGATGACGACGAAGGTCGACACGAGCAGGAGGGTGACCGCGAGCCGGTCGCGAGGCGACATCACCTCGCGCTGCTTGGTGCCGCCCCGGGCGGGGTCGGCGACGGTGGTGCCGGTCGCCGGCGTGGCGGTGGGCGGGAGGGTCCGGTCGGTCACGGGGACGCCTGTCGGTTCGGGCCCGTGCTGGGCGAGGCGGGAGGACGGTGCGGCCGTCGAGCGGCGCGGAGCCGTGCCCGGACAGTCTCGGACGTCAACCGTGCGGGCGTCGACGACATTCCGGGCACGGGCGTACCGACCCGTGCCGGGGGCGGGACTCGTCGGGTCCGCGGCGTGCCCGACCGGCGGACCGCCCGCTCGCCGGTCCGGCGGGCCGGTCCGTCAGCCGGCGACGAGTGCCGCGTCCAGCAGACCGAGCACCACGACGGCGGAGCGCTCGGCGGCGTCGTCGACGTGGGCGTCGAAGTCGACCCCGGCGATCGGCCCGCACAGGTCGGAGATGCCGCGCACGGACAGGAACGGCACGCCGGCGAGGTGCGCCGTCTGCGCGAGCGCGCTGGACTCCATGTCGCACGCGAGCGCGTCGGGGAAGGACTCGCGCAGCGCGACGACCCGCTCGGCGTCCACGAACACGTCGCTCGACAGGATGGTGCCGGTGCGCACGGTCAGCCCGCCGGCGTCCACCGCGGCGGCTGCGGCCAGCAGGTCCGGGTCGGCGTCGTAGCGCTCCGGCATCCCCGGCACCTGGCCCAGCGCGTAGCCGAACACGCGCGCGTCGGCCGCGCCGTGCACGGTCGACGCGCCGACCACGACGTCCCCGACCCGCACGTCCAGGCCCATGCCGCCGGCCGACCCGGCGCTGAGCAGCAGGCGCGCGCCCGACACGTGCAGCGCGAGCGTCGCCGCGGACGCGGCGTTGACCAGGCCGATGCCGCACGTCACCAGCAGCAGGCGCACCGTCCCGAGGTCGAGGACCCGGTGGCGGGCGCCCGCGACGTCGACCTCGTCGCCGACGCGGACCGCGCGGTCGAGGAACGGCGACGCCTCGACGCCCATCGCCGTGACGACCACGGCGTCCACGTGCATGCCCGGCCGGACCAGCAGGTCCTGCACGGCGACGTCGTCCGTGGGGCTCACGCGGTCACCGTGCTCCACGAGTCGCGCGCCGCGAGGAACGTGCGGGCGACGTCCTGCGCGCCGGTCAGCGTGTGGTTCGCGCCCCAGCCGCACTGCACCTCGTTGGCCGCCGGCACCTCGGTGGCGCCGACGACGTCCTCGAGGGTCGCAGCGACCAGGTCCTCCACCTCCTGCTGGGTCCAGCGGCCCTCGAGCATGAGGTAGAAGCCCGTCTGGCAGCCCATGGGGGAGAAGTCCAGGACGCGGTCCGAGTGGTTGCGCGAGTGCTCGGCGAACAGGTGCTCGAGCGAGTGCACGGCGTCCATCTCGAGGTGCGCGACGTTCGGCTGCGTGAACCGCACGTCGAACTTCGACAGCACGTCCCCGTGGGGGAGCTCCTTGAGGTCCGCGAGCCGGATGTACGGCGCGACGACGGTGCGGTGGTCCAGGTTGAACGACTCGACGTTCATGCGCGGTGTGTCCACGTGACCAGTGTGCGGTACCGCGGGGGTGCTCGGCAGGCGCGTCCGCGGAGCGGGAGCGCTCAGCGCTCGGCTCGGCTCAGTGCTCGGCTCGGCTCAGCGCGCGCGCAGCTCGACGAGCACCCGCGGGAGCTCCGCCAGCAGCTCGCTCGCCAGGTACCCGTGCGGCCCGACGGCCGCGGCCAGCCGGTCACCGGCGACCCCGTGCGCGGCGACGCCGAAGCACGCGGCCTGCGCGGGGG
>JAEWEJ010000252.1 GCA_023389455.1 Actinomycetes bacterium
GGGACCTTGGTGACCTCGGACGGGTCGATCTCGTTGATCGCGAGCAGCGCGTCGAACAGGGCCTCGTTGGGGCCGGCCTGCACGCCGATGCGCTTGCCCTTGAGGTCCTCGGCCGTGGCGATGTTCCCGGCGTCGGCCAGGGACAGGATCGTGAACGGGTTCTTCTGGAACGTGGTGCCGACGATCTTCAGCGGAGCGTCCTCCTCCGCGACGACCTGGCCGACCGAGACCGCGTTCGACAGGCCGAAGTCCGCCCCGCCGGAGAGCACGATCGACTCGGTGGCACCCGGGCCGGCGTTGAGGGTGACCGAGGAGAAGCCCGCGTCGGCGAAGTAGCCCTTGCTGTCCGCGAAGAACTCACCGGCGAACTCGGCGTTCTTGATCCACGAGAGCTGGACCGTGATGTCGCCGAGGTCGGTGCTCTCGCCGTCGTCGCCCGCCTCGGCGTCGGCGCCCGAGGAGCAGGCGGCCAGGGCGAGAGCCAGGGCGGCGCCCACGGCGGTCAGACCGGCACGGCGGGCACCGCGGGTGCGGCGGGGGTGCGGGGGAAGGGTCATCGGGCAGCTCCATCGGACGGGCGCGTGGGGGTGCGCGCGGCGGGACGCGGTGGTGTGAAACGGGTGTTGCGGGCGGTGACGCTACGGATCGGGCGTGTCGGGCCGTGTCGCGCTCTGTGTCCCGGGTGTAAACCTGCGCCCGGCCGGGGTCACGGTTCGGTCTCGGGTGCTCCGTCCGGGCGACCGGCACCCGCCCGGCCGTCGTGCGCGGGCGTCCCGGGGGCTGCCGCGCGTCAGTACGCGGTGCGGGCGGCGTGCGCGAGCCACGCGTCGAACGGGTCCGTGCACCCGGGCAGACGCAAGGCCGCGACGCGCGTCCTGTCCCAGGTCGCGCGGTCGCTCTCGAGCAGCTCGTAGAACGCGGAGTCGTCGAAGCCGCCCCGCGCCGCGTCCTCGCGGTCGGCACCGAACACCACGCGGTCCAGCCGCGCCCACAGGCACGCGGCCAGGCACATGGGGCACGGCTCGCACGACGTGTAGAGGGTCATGCCGTCGAGCGCGAACGTGCCCGCGGCGCGGCACGCCGCGCGGACCGCCTGCACCTCGGCGTGCGCGGTGGGGTCCAGGTCCCGGGTCACCCGGTTCTGGCCGACGGACACCTCGACGCCGTCGGCCACGACCACCGCGCCGAACGGGCCGCCGCCCGCGGCGACGTTCGCGGTCGCGAGCTCCACGGCACGCGCCAGCCAGCGGGCGTCCGCGTCGGTCTGCACGTCGACGTCGGGCGGGGAGGCGGCGCGGTGGGCGGTTCCGGCGACGGGGTCCACGACGATCGACATGGCAGGTCCTCTCGTTGGCCTGCCCCGATCGTCCGACCCGGCTGTTTCGGCACCGTTACCCCTGCGCGCCGGTTCTCGAAACAATCATTTCGTAACGTCGCGCTCATGCTCGACCAGGCTGCGGAGATCTGCCGCCGCCTCGACGCCGGTCAGCGCGTCGCGGCGGCGACGCTCGTGCGCGTCGAGGGCAGCGCACCGCGGGCCGTGGGGGCGTCCTTCGTCCTGGGCTCGGACGGCACCGTGGCCGGCAGCGTGTCCGGCGGGTGCGTGGAGGCGGACCTCGTCGAGCGCTGCCGGGAGGTGCTCGACGGCGGACCCGCCCAGGTCGCCTCGTACGGGGTCGGCGACGACCTGGGCGAGCCGGGGCTCATGTGCGGCGGCACGATCACCGTGCTGGTGCACGAGGTGTCCGCGCTGCCGGCGGGTGCGCTGCACCAGGTGCGTCGGGCTGCCGAGGGGCTGGACGCGTGCGTCGTGCTCGACGCCGACGGCGGCGTGTGCACCGCTGAGGTGGCGTGCCCGGAGCCCGCCGACGACGGCCGAGCCGCTACCGCCGAGCCGCTGGTCACGCTGCGGACGCCAGCGGCGCAGCCGCTCCTCGTCGTCGGCGCGGGCGAGCACGCCGTCGCGCTCACGCACCTCGCCGCAGGGTGCGGGTACGCGGTGACCGTGCTCGACCAGCGCCCGTTGTTCGCGACGAAGGAGCGGTTCCCCGACGCCTACGCCGTCGTCCGCGACTGGCCCGACCGGTGGCTCGCGGCGCACCCGCTGACGGCCGCGCACGCGGTCGTCGTCCTGACGCACGACCAGCGCGTCGACGTCCCGACGCTGGCGACGGCGTTGGCCTCGCCGGCCCGGTACGTCGGGGCGATGGGCTCGCGCACGACGCACGTCCGACGCGTCGAGGCGCTGCGGGCGGCCGGGGTGACCGGTGCCGCGCTCGCGCGGCTGCGCTCGCCGATCGGCCTGGACCTGGGCGGCTCGACGCCGGAGGAGACGGCGCTGTCGATCCTGGCGGAGGTCGTGGTGACCCGGCACGGCGCGACCGGCCGGCCGCTGTCGACGACGACCGGCCCGGTCCACGGCCGCTGACCCGCCGTGCCGCCCGCGAGACCGGGATTGGCTGGCTCATGGCGGGCCATCAGCCACCTGATCCCGGTCTCGCTGCGTGGTCGTCTCGCCGATCGGACCTCCCGTCAGCGGAGCGGGGCGGCGGTCAGGCGGCGGCGGCGCCAGACGACGTCGAGGGCGCGGTCACCCGACGGGCTCGGGTCGACGCGCTCCACGGTGAAGCCCTCGCGCTCGTAGAAGGCCGCCGCCCGGGTGTTCGCGGCGACGTGCTCGACGCACAGGTCGGTGACCTCGGGCGGGAGCCGGCGAACGAGGGCCTCGACGAGCCGTGGCCCGAGCCCGTGGCCCCGGAACGCCGGGTCGACGTACAGCTTGTACACGACGTGGTCGTCGCCGTACCGCCCGCGCTGACCGACACCGACGCACGCTCCGTCGACGTCGGCGACCACGACGCACCCGGCGTCGACCGCGGCGGCGACGTAGGTCGGGTTCCACCAGTCGCGGACCTGCGCGTCGGCCGCCTCGTCGCCGATGAGCGGTGCGTAGTGCGGCCGGACGTGCTTCTCGCCGAACGCGCAGACAGCCGCGACGTCACCGGCTCGGGCGTCGCGGACGAGGGGGACGCTCGCCGGCGGCGTCGACCCCTCCGTCATGACGGCTCGACCGGTGCCACCGGTTGACGCAGGATCGTGCGCAGGCGTTCGGGCGCCGTGCGACGGGCGTCGCTCAGGTAGATCTCGTGGTGCGTGCCCGCCATGCGCAGACCGTGGGCCGGGATGAACTCGTGGTGCATCGCGTCGAGCACCGGGGCCTCGGCGTCGTAGGGGCCGACGTGCAGGGTCTGCACGGCGAGTCCCTCGTCGAGCACGTCCACACGGATCGCCTCGATGAGGGGTGCGCTGCCCTTGCGGGCCACGGCGGCACGGGCGGTCTGGACGTGCTCGGCGGTGATCCAGTCGGGCACCAGGCTGAGCAGGGTCCAGTCCCACCGGGACTTGTCGCGTCGGGCGGTGAACGCGGCCATGTCGTCGGACCACCACAGGCCCTCGAGCGGTGGGACCCCGTAGTCGCGGTCGAGCTCACGCCTGCTGAGGAACTTCAGGGTGTACGCGAGCGGGTAGATCGACGTCAGGGCGTCGCGGTACGCGTCGGAGGTGTTCGGGTCGCCGTGCCCGTCGACCATGAGGTAGCGCAGGGCCGGGACCGTGACGACGTCGAACCGGCCGCGCGTCGCGCGGTACGTCGGCGTCTGCTCGACGAGGTCGACCTTCACGTGGGCACCTCCGCGTCCGCGACCGGATCATGTGACCACCTCCAGCCCGGCAAACCGTAGCCCAGGAGCCCGGCAGGCTGTAGCTCTGTCCCCGCTGACCTGCGCAGATGCTCAGAGCCATTTCCGTGCGCAGACGACCGTCACGACGGCCGCAGCGAGACGGGATCGTGTCGAGCTCTCGCCACCAGCGCGGTCGCGTCGGGCACTGGGTCGGAGGGCGCGGTCTTCACGGTGACGTGCTGCGCGCCGGGGTCGGGTGGCGGTACCAGAGGGCCTTGCCCACTAGTCGCTAGCGTGCCCTCATGACGCCGAGGCGCGCGGTGGCGCTGTACGCCCGGATCTCGCAGGACCGTAGCGGCGACGAGGCCGGGGTGACGCGGCAGCTGCGCGACTGCCGCGCGGAGGCGGAGCGGCGCGGGTGGACGGTGGCCGAGGAGTACGTGGACGACGACGTGTCGGCGTACTCGGGCAAGCGTCGGCTCGCGTACGAGCGGATGCTGCGTGACATCGCCGAGGGGCGCCGCGACGCGGTGGTGGTGTGGCACATGGACCGGCTGCACCGTCGGCCGATCGAGTTGGAGCACTTCGTGAGCGTGTGCGAGCGCGCGGGGGTGCGGGACGTCGTGACGCTCTCGGGTGAGGTCGACCTGGCGAACGGCGACGGGCTGCTCATGGCGCGGCTGCTGGCGGCGGTGGCGGCGAACGAGTCGGCGTCGAAGTCGCGGCGGCTCAAGCGCAAGGCCCAGGAGATCGCCGAGACGGGTCGTCCGACGATGGGCGGTCGGCGTCCGTTCGGGTTCGCCGAGGACCGGGTCAGGCACGAGCCGACCGAGGCTGCTGTCGTTCGCGAGGCGGCCGCCAGGTTGCTGGCGGGGGAGAGCTTGACGTCGGTGACGCGGTGGATGCAGGAGTCCGGTGTCCCCACCGTGTCCGGTGCCGAATGGCGCACGCACTCGGTGCGCCAGGTGGTGACCAACCCGCGCATGTGGGGGATGCGGGTCCACCAAGACCAGGTGATCGGTGAAGGGACGTGGGAGCCGATTCTGACGCCGGAGCAGGGGGAGCGTCTGCGGCGGCTGCTCCGGGACCCCGCGCGGCGCACGAATCGCACGGCCCGGCGCTACCTGCTGTCCGGGATGCTCACGTGCGGCAAGTGCGGAGCGCGGATGGTCTCGTCACCGCGGGATGGCGTGCGGCGGTACGCCTGCCGGACTGGCCCGGACCAGCGCGGGTGCGGCGGCATCTACGTCGTGGCCGACCCGCTCGAGCGGTTCGTCGCAGACGCCGTGCTGCACCGGCTCGATAGCCCGCAGATGCACGACGCCCTGACCGGCAACGAGCACGACGACGCTGAGGTCGCAGGGTGGGCGGCGAAGGTGCAGGAGGACGAGCGGAAGTTGCTGGACTTGGCCGACATGTTCGCTGCCGGGGAGATCGACCGTGTGGGCATGAAGCGCGCGCGTGACCAGATCACCCCGCGGCTCGAAACGAACCGGCGAGCGCTCGCGGCGGCGAACGGTCGCGATCAGGTGGTCGAGTACGCCGGTCGCGGTGCTGAGCTGCGTGAGGCGTGGGACGGGTTGGACCTGTCGCGGCAGGTGGCCGTGGTCAAGGCGGTGCTAGCTGGCGCGACGGTCCTGCCGGCCGCCCTGCGAGGCCGGCGCGGGTTCGACCCCGGCCGAGTGGTCCCGGACTGGCGGACCTGACGCCGCCGGCGCGAGCGGGGGCGTGCTCGGCGCTGGCGCGCCGTGCGCGCGCCTCCGCCCGTTCCCCGTGGCGAGCATGACCGCCACATCGCGAGCACCGTCCTCTCGGTGACCTTCTCCGGCACACCCTGCGCGGCGGTCGTGGCGCGCACCCACGCTGCGACGACCGTCGGGTGGATCGGTGACGTCAGCGCCACTGTGCCCACACTGCCGGGGGTCGGTCCCAGTCCGGGGCGTCGCCAGACCACCAGAACCGCTCAGGCTCGCCGTCCATCGCCTCGGACGCCTGGTCCAGCACCTCGTCAACGGTGCGTGCGCGGATCGTCACCTTCGGACTGGAACCCCTGGGCCACGTCGTACCGGTGCAGGCCGAGCACGCGCGGGATCGGGTCGTCGAACGTCTTAGCGGCGTACTTCGACAGGTAGCCCGCCGCGCGGCGTGATTCCTCACGCTGGCCGGACCCGACCGGCAGCCCGCTGAGCAGCTTGATGTGGACGAACCCGCGACCCCACGCGTAGTTGATGAGGGTGCGTGGGACGTACCGGCCGACGGCGAAGTGCACATGCAGCCCGTGACCGGACTTGTGCCATTCCGGCCCCCACACGCACGCCAGCCGCTCGCAGTCGAGCCCGGTACGGAGGGCACGGAAGAACTCGCCGACGTGCGTCCGGACTGCGCGCGTGGCATGGCCGCCTTCGTCGCGGTAGATCAGCTTCCCGAGCCGGTTCAGGCGGTTCGCGGCGCAGTAGCGGCGCAACTTCCCACGCGCGCGGCGTCCCGCCTCCTGTGCGGCGCGAGATGGGCACCAGTCGCGACACGCGCCTGGGCGCGACGTGAAGGCGTGAGGACGCCGCCGCCGCCGGCTGCATCCGGGTACAGCGAGAACGACCAACCAGCAGGGGAGAACTACGAGACCACTCCGCGCACACGAGACGACAGGGACGCTGCGCGCGTTCTCGTCTCATTTCTGTACGTCGGGCTGATCGGCAGGGCTGCCGGGACGGCCCTGACCAACCCGTCGCTGGCGTGTCTCGTTGTGTTCCCAGGACGCAGTGCCAGAACGAAACCACAGGCGTGCGACTCACCTCAACGAGGTCACCGTTTCGGAGGCGCTGCCGCGGGACCGTTCGTCCTCGCCCGCAGAGCGCGCTGCGGGCGCTGCGTCCCTTGCGCTCGAACTTATAGCGTCGCCTCGCGAGTTACGTTGCTATTCCAAGTCAAGAGCGCAACTACGCCGCCCCGCGAGCCGACGTCGCACAGCTGATGCCGCCCCGTTCATCGGCCCGGATATCTGTCGACCTCCCGAGCCGTGAAGACTGCCTGGAGACCGTCGGTGAGCGGGCAGTCTCCAACACGAATACCTACGGGCGTCGTAAAAAGGCTGCCGACAAACTCGACCTGATGTACAAGGTTCATGCGCAGTCCAGACGGCTTGACGTCGATCATCACGCCATTGTAGGTCAGTTCTGCACTTTCGATCTCAATTTGGTCCGGCGGAGTAAAGCGGATCCGCAGCCGAACATCACGGTCGCCCTCGCGGATGGTGAGGACCTGGCCTTCAAACTTGATGTCCCATACCCCAGTGGACATAACCAGTTCATTGTCGATAATCAATAATTGACGACGATTGTTACGGTCGTAGATCTGAACCCAGAGCCCGATCTGCCCGCCCTCGTCGCGCTGGATCCCGATCAGCGCGCAGTCGTCGATGATAAGCGGCACCATCATCGGGTAGACGCCCACAAACCAGTTGGTACCGATCTTTACACGAAACGGTCCCTCCGCTCCTACGTCGAGGAGAAAAGGCGCTGTTACACCCTTTGCTATGTTCACCGGGTTCGCGTTGTATTTCTGTACCGTGCCCAGTGACAGCGTCCCGCGGGTTTTTCTGCCGTGGTGGTTCTCGCAGAGCAGCGTAATATTCTCCGGATCGTGCTCGTACTGCTTTGCCCAGCCGATCATGTGGTCGTACTCGTATACGGGCAGGCCGCAGATCACGCAGCCGAAGCCGCATCGTTGCCGGATTGCAAGCATATCTGCAGCTGGAATCGGTGGCCTCGATGCGCTCATGTGTCGACTCTGGCATCCCAGGCAGGTTCCCCGCTGCGGGTGTGTTGGCAACTGGTGGGGTTGGCCGGTGCGGTGCCCCTCAAGATGCGCGCTCGCCGCAGGGCTAACGGGCCGCCTCGCCGCTCGTCCCGACGGTGCCGCCGGCCATCTCGACGACCCTCCGCACGTCGAGCGCTGCCGCCACCGCTGTACGACGAATCGGGCACGTCGCGACGAGGTGGCGTGCCATGATCCCCCTGCATCGCGTGCCGCTCCGGTGTGCGAGCGGGCGAGGGGGCACTTATTGACGACGGCTATAAGCGACTCAGCCACGGGCGCTGTGGCGACCGCACACCACGGCTCTGGGTGGTGGTCGTCGTCTTCTTCGCGGTTTCGGCCGTCGCGTCGCCGTTGCTGCTCGCCCTGCAGGCGACGACGGGCTGGCCCACTGACGTCATCGTCCTCACCCAGCTCGCGGCCGGGGTCGGTGCACTGGTGGTGTGGCGCGGACGGCTTCCCCGCCCGGCGGTGACGGTGCAGGGCTGGCGGCGCCCTCTTCTCGTCTCGGTCGGTGCCGCAGTCGTCGTCGGGATGCTGCTCCGTCAGTAGCGATATGGCGCCGAGGACGTCTCGACCCTGACGTTTTCATAGCCCTTCGCAGCCAAGAGTCTCTCTGTTGACTGGACCACGAGAGCACGCTCGTCCTCGTTCGTCGGTCCGATCGTCACCGAGGCGAGCGGGAGTTTCATCCCCGTTGGGCGCGTCGAGTCGTACTCGTTCTCGCCTGTTGCGAGCAGCCGGGTGTAAGGCACGATGCCATATGGACCTGCGCGGAACTCCTCTTCAGCTTCGTCGCTTCGACCGGTGATGAATCGAACCTCGCGCTCATCCTTGAAGGCTTTGTGCTTGAATTGCGTTATCAGAACCCCAAAAATGGCGATCGCGTGGGTGGTGTGCGGCAGAGATCCGTCTCTGAGCAATTCATGCTCCACGCAGAAATCGAGAAGGCCACTCACGATTCTGACCTGATCTGAACGGTCGTACACCACCCGATACCAGGCGTTCATTCCGAGAAGAGCGCCGTCAGTGGCTCGGGACGGGGGTGCAGTGGTCTCCTGACCATCTCTGAGCCTCTTCGCTAGGCGACCTTCGGTGCGTATCCCAATCGCATACCCTTGACGGCCCGCGTAGCTAATCCATTGGTTCAGCGAGTCGCCATTTGTGCTCGCACACAGAACGTTCGCGGAGTCGCGGAGTGGCGCGAAGGCGTCTTTGTCGACAAGGGCGTGCAACAATTCGCTCGGCGCGTCGGCCCTGTTTGCAGCGGCCTCTCTTAGGACATCAAGTCCGTACGTCATTTCCGATAGGTCATTCAGGGCGATTGCTGACGACGCCCAGAGTTCGTCAGAGTTAAGGATTCCCAACAGTCCGGAGGGGGCGGTGTAGTGGTACACGACTTCGCCGCGAATTGAGTCCGGGGTTGGAACTTTAACCCAATTGCCGGAAAGTCGTATAAGCATCTCGGCCATCCCTCAATCATGGTGGCTGTGCAGCGCTTCGTCAGGGGGTGCCTCTGCAACTAGTGGCCTTGGTCGCGCTAGTCGTGGCACAGCGTCGCCTCCCGTCGTCCGAGGGCTGCGTCCATCCTGACGCCCGGCCTCCTCGTCCAGCTCCAGGTGCTCCGCGACGGGCTCTCCTGACGTCACGCCGCGTCACGGGGTGGTGCGGGAACTAGACGCCCCCTGTGCCAGCCGCCAGATGCGGTCCCTCGTCATCGGGATCCCGTACGGTCGTACGCCCAGCGCGTCGCGCACCGCGTTGGCGAGCGCGGGCGCGACGGGGTTGTACGGCGCCTCGCTCATGGACTTCGCGCCGTGGGGGCCCAGGCCGTCGCGGGTGCGGGCGAGCAGGACGCGCGTCGGCGGGACGTCGGCCATCTGCGGGACGCGGTAGCCGCGCAGCGCGCGCGTGACCACGACCCCGTCGCGCAGCACCGTCTCCTCCAGCAGCGCCGAGCCGATGCCCTGCGCGACACCACCCTCGATCTGGCCGCGCAGCTGCTCGGGGTTCAGCACGACGCCGGCGTCGGCGGCCTGCACCGACTGCAGGATCCGCACGGTGCCGGTCGCGGTGTCGACGGCGACGCGGAACCCGTGCACGTTGAACGCGACGGACCGCGGGCTGCCGTGGTGCGAGCCCTCGGCGGACCGCGGGCCCAGCTCGGCGAACGTCACGAGCCGGTCGCCGACGCGCACGCCGTCCGGTCCGACGACGGGGGCGTCGTGCTCGGCCGTCGAGGGGCCGCGATCCGCCCCGACGCCGGTCTCGTGGGTGCCCTCGACGATCGCGCGCGCCGCCGCCACCAGGTCCTCGCGCAGCAGCGCCGCCGCCTGCGCGACCGCGCGCCCGGCGACGACCGACCCCGTCGACCCGTACGCGCCCGTGTCGTACCCCGCCCGGTCGGTGTCCGACTGCCGCAGCCGCACCCGGTCCGGCGTGGTGCCCAGCGCCGTGGCGACGAGCTGCACGTGCACGGTCGACGTGCCGTTGCCGAACTCGGCGGTACCGACCGCGACCTCGTAGCGCCCGTCCGCGTCGACCGAGACGGCCGCCGTCGAGTGGTGCCCGCGCGGCGGGATGGTCGCGATCATCGCGACCGCCATGCCCTCACCGACGCGCCACCGGTCGCCCGTGGGCACCTGTGCGGCGTCGCCCGCCCGCGTCGTCGCCAGTGCGTCCTGCACCAGGTCGAGGCACTGGGTGAGCCCGTAGGACGGGGTGTCGTCACCCGGCTCGACCAGCCCGTACCCCAGGTCCGTCGTCGTGTCGGCGTGGTTGACGAGGAACTCGTCGCCGGGACGCACGACGTTGCGCCGCCGCATCTCGAACGGGTCGATCCCCACCGCGCGCGCCAGCTCGTCGACCGCCGACTCCAGGCCGAACATCACCTGCCCCAGCCCGTACCCGCGGAACGCGCCGGACGGGAGCTGGTGGGTGTACACGGCCTCGGCGTCCACGCGTTTGGCCGGGCACCGGTACTGCGCGACGGACTCGTGGATGCCGTGGAACAGCACGCCCGGCGCGTGGTTGCCGTAGGCGCCGGTGTCCGACAGCACGTCGAGGTGCATCGCGGTGAGGTGCCCGTCGGCGTCGGCACCCAGCGTGACCTCGACGCGCATCGGGTGCCGGCAGGGTGCCAGCGCGAGCTCGTCCTCGCGGGTCATCTCGTACTGCACGGGCCGTCCGGTGCGCAGCACGGCGAGGGTCACCAGGTCCTCGGTGAGCACCTCCTGCTTGCCGCCGAACCCGCCGCCGACGCGCGCCGCGACGACCCGCACGCGCTCGCGGTCCAGCCCGAACACGTGGCACAGCTCCTCGCGCACGAGGAACGGGACCTGTGTGCTGGTCCGCACCACGAGCCGACCGTCGTCGTCCAGCCAGCCCACCGCCGCGTGCGTCTCCAGCGCGGTGTGCGACACGCGGGCCGTGCGCCACGTGCCCCGCACGACGTGCGCCGACGTCGCCAGGGCCGCCGCCACGTCGCCGACCTCGCCGTGGCTCGCGGCCACCACGTTGCGGGACGGGTCGGCGATGCGGGACGCCGTCGCGTCCTTGTCGCCGTGCACCAGCGGGGCCCCGGGGCGGCGTGCGTCCTCCGGGTCGAGGACGGCGGGCAGCGGCTCGTACTCCACGTCGATCAGCTCGCACGCCGCCCGGGCGGTCGCCACCGACTCCGCGACGACCGCCGCGACGCGCTGGCCGTGGAACCGCACGACGTCGTCGAGCACGCGCGTGTCGTCCGGGTCGTCGGTGCGGTGCTGGTGGCGGCCGGTCGAGAACAGCACGCCGGGGGAGTCGCGGTGGGTGAGCACCAGGTGCACGCCCGGCAGCGCCTCGGCGCGGGTGGTGTCGATCGCGACGACGCGCGCGTGCACGTGCGGGGAACCCAGCACGGCCAGGTGCAGCAGGCCGGTCGGCACCTCGTCGAGCGTGAACGGCTCGCGCCCGCACACGATCCGCCGCCCCGCGGGCACCGCCACCGGGTCCCCGACCCCGCCGTCGCGCACGACGTTCGCCTTGCCGGCCAGCGCGTCGCGCACCGACCGGTACCCCGTGCACCGGCACAGGTTGCCCTTGAACCGGCGGACCAGCCCGTCCTCGTCGAGGTGCACGTGCCCGGCGTCGTCGGCCAGGGCCGTCGCGGTGACGACCATGCCGGCCGTGCAGAACCCGCACTGGAAGCCCTGGGCGTCGGCGAACGCCTGCTGCACGGGGCTCAGCGCGTCGGGCGTCCCGAGCCCCGCGGCCGTCGTCACGTCGGAGTCCACCGCACGCGCCGCCGGCACGAGGCACGCGTGCCGCGGCTGCCCGTCGACCAGCACGGTGCACGCGCCGCAGTCCCCGGAGTCGCAGCCCTTCTTCACCGCGACGTGCCCCTCCTGGCGCAGGAAGGTGCGCAGGCACTGACCGGGAGCGGGCGTCGCGGTGACGTCCTGGCCGTCGACCCTCATCCGGCGACCTCGGCCAGCACCTCGTCGACGAGCAGGTGGGTGACGGCCCGGCGCCAGTCGGGAGCGCCGTGCAGGTCGTCATACCACTCGAGGCCGGTCAGGGCCTCGGTGACCTGCGACGACGCGGGCGGCGCGGCGAACCGCCGCTGCACCGGGCGCGGCGTCGCAGCCGTCACGGTGAGCGTCGTCGTGCCGTCCTCGTCGCGACGCGCCGTCACCAGGGACGCGGACCGCCCGACGGCGGTGAGCGAGGCCTGCCGCACCGCGGCCCGGGCACGCAGCGCGCGGCCCGGCACGTCGAAGGCGCGGACCACCTCACCGGGAGCCAGCGTCGTGCGGCCGGGCCCGACGACCAGGTCGGCGACCGGCTCGCGGCGGTCCGTGCCGTCCGGCCCCCACACCAGCGCCACCGCGTCGAGGGACGCCAGGAGCGTCGTCATCGCACCGGCCGGCAGGGCCAGCGCCACGTTGCCGCCCACGGTCGCCTGTCCCTGCACCTTGAACGACATGAGCAGCGCGTCCGCGCAGCCCGTGACCAGGGGCCAGGCCGTCCACGTCGGGTCCGGGACGTGCGCGGCCAGCTGCTCGACGGTGCAGGTGGCCGCGACCCGCAGGCCGTCGGCGGTGCGCTCCAGCGGATCCCACCCGAGCGTCGTGAGGTCGACGAGGCCCGTGACGCCCGGCTGCGGCTCGGAGAACAGCCAGGTGCCGCCGGCCAGCAGCTGCTCTCCCCGGCCGAGCCGCAGGTCGGCGCGGGTGCGGGCCGGGCGCAGCGAGGTCAGGGCGAGGTCCATCAGCGCGCCTCGACCTCGCCGAGGGCGCGGTACGCCGAGTCGATCGCGGTGACCCGCTGCTCGCCGGTGCGGCCGCGCCGGGCCAGGACGGCGTCGGCGAGCACGGCCACCACCGAGGACGCCGCCGCGTACGAGTCGAACGCGCCGCGCGTCTGCACCGGGCACTCGACCCACCACGTGGCGTGCGCCGCCAGGGCCCGCGCCGTGGGGTCCGCCAGCAGGACCACCGG
>JAEWEJ010000289.1 GCA_023389455.1 Actinomycetes bacterium
GGCGAAGATCACGGCGGACCCCGCGGTCGCGTTGGAGCGCGCGGCGGCCTCCTGCGGTGGCAGGCCCGTGGCGAGCAGTTCGCGGTACCGGGACACGATGAACAGCGCGTAGTCGATGCCGACCGCCAGGCCGAGCATGAGCGACAGCAGCGGCGTGGTGCTGGTGACGGATGTGAACGCCGCGGCGACGAGCACCAGCAGCGTGGACAGCCCGACGCCCAGCAGCGCGTTGAGCAGCGGCATGCCGGCGGCGGCGAACGACCCGAGCGTGAGCAGCAGGACGACGAACGCGACCACGACGCCGAGCGCCTCGGTGATCGTCAGCCCGGGGAACTCCTGGGAGAAGAGCTGCCCGCCGATCGTCGCCTCGTACCCGTCGGGCAGCGCGGCGTCGAGGTCGGCGGCGATGTCGCGCAGGCCGTCCTTGACGTCGTCGCCGATGGACACGCCCTCGCCCTCGAGCGAGATGGTCACCAGCGCGGCCTCGCCGTCGTCGCTGACCGCGGGCGCGCCGGGCAGGTCGGAGTCGAACGGGGACACGACGGAGGTGACGCCGTCGACGCCCTCGAACGCCTCGACGGCGTCGCCCACGGCGTCGGCGACGGCCGTGTCCTCGACCTGCGCGCCGTCCTCACCGACCACGAGCACCTGCGCCGTCGTGCCCGCCGCCTGGGGGAACGTGGCCGCGAGCCGGTCGAGCGCGGCCTGCGACTCGGTGCCGGGGATGGTCACGGAGTTGTCGAGCTTGCCCCCGAGGAGCAGCGCGCCGCCGCCGACGAGCACGAGCAGCGCCAGCCAGGCGGCGACGACGGCGCGGCGCCGGGCGAAGGCCGAGCGGCCGAGGCGGTAGAGCGCAGAGGACACAGGGGCTCCCGGGTCGGTGGGTAGGAGGACGACGGTGTCCGGGTCGGTGCACACGCGCACGGCGACTCGATACAGGACTGTATGCGATACAGCCCTGTATCGAAACCGCTAGGCTCAGGAGCGACACCGACCGCCGCAGGGAGGCAGCCATGACCGGGACGGACGCCAGGGGCGTCGACGGCGACCTCGCCGTCTCGCCGCGCCGGCAGCACACCCGCGAGCGGCTCCTCGACGCGGCGTTCGACCTCTTCGCCGACGAGGGCGTCGACGCCACGTCGATCGAGACCGTGTGCGAGCGCGCCGGGTTCACCCGCGGGGCGTTCTACTCGAACTTCGAGAGCAAGTACGCCCTGCTGCTGGCCCTGGCCGCCCGCGAGCACCGCCGACGCCTCGCCGAGCTCCGCGCCGCGCTGGCTGCCGCCCAGGCGGAGTCCGGGCACGGCCCGTGCGACGACCTGGACGTCGACGCGATCGGCCGGTTCCTCGAGATCCTGCTCGAGCGCATCTCCGACGACCGCCGCTGGCGGGTCATCAACGCCGAGCTCACGCTGCTCGCGATGCGTCAGCCCGAGGTCGCCCGGCACCACCACGACCTCGACCGGCAGATGACCGACGAGGTCGCCGACGAGATCGAGCGGCTGGTGCCGGAGCTCGGGCGCCGGCTCGTGCTGCCGGCGCGTCAGGTGCTGCGTCTGCTCGCCGCCGGGTACATGGCGGACCTGAGCGCGGCCGACCTCTCGGGGGCGCCGCAGCCCGCCGTCCGCGCCCGGGAGCAGGCGGCGACGTGGCTGCCGACCGTCGTGGACCGCCTCACCGAGCCCGCCTGACGGCACGACGTCGCCCGGCCCGGGCGGGCCGCGCGCCAGGGTGCCGGGCCCCGCGCCCAGATGGCGGGGAGGGCGTCGGGCGTGAGGCCGGGCGTCAGGCCGGGTAGGCGGTCGACAGCGCGGCGTGCTGCGCGCGCGTCAGCGGCACCACGACGCCGTGCTTCGTGTTCGGCGGCAGCACGAGCTCCCCGTCCGGGACCTCCTGCCAGTCGCCCGACGCCGGGTCGTCCGTGCGCAGCGCGACGTAGCCCTGGGGTCGCACGGCGTACTGGTCGAGCCACAGGTACCAGGTGCCGGTGCGGTGGTCGCGGAACACCAGCGGCGCCTCGACGTGGTCGAAGCGGTGGTCGAGCAGGCGCGAGGCGACGACCTCGAAGTCGTCGGCCTCGAGGGCGGACCCGACCTCGTGGAACACCCGCAGCGTGTCGGGCGCCTCGTCGTCCTGCTTGGAGAACCGGTGCACGCGGCCGTCGGGGGACAGCGCCGCCGGCAGCACGGTGGTGTCGATGACGCCCGACCCGCGGTCGATGAGGACGCGCGCGGGCGAGGCCGTCCGGAAGTCGCGGGTCCGCACGACCATGACGCGCGAGTAGGACGTCGTGGCGTGCCCGGGGTCGTCGTCGGGGTACAGCTTCGAGGAGAACGTCACGGCGAACTCGCCGGTCGCCGGGTCGTACGTCGCCTCGGGGGCCCAGGCCATGCCGGCCTGCGGCGGCGCGACCTCGAGCAGCCAGGGCTCGGACCAGTGCACGAGGTCGGTGGAGCGCCAGATCACGAGGTCACGGCTGCCGTGGCGCGTCCAGGCGTCCCAGCCGGCGTCGTCGCCGCCGTAGATCCGCAGGTCCGTCGCGACGACGAACCACTCGCCGTCGCCCGCCACGAGGTACGGGTCGCGCACCCCCGTGGTGCCCAGGTCGGACCGCAGCACGGGCTGCCCGCCGTTGGCCCGGCGCCAGCGCAGGGGGTCGTCACCCTCGGACAGCGAGAAGTAGATCTGCTCCCCGTACCCGTCGGGGGCCTCGACGTGGTGCACCAGCAGGTAGCCGTAGGGCTCGTCCATCGGTCCTCCTCGGAAGCGGTGCCGGACTGCTCGCACGGCCGGTCACGGGCTGGATCGCTCTCTCGTGCCCGGGGGGTGGGCTGGATTGCTCTCTCGTGCCCGGGGGGTGGGCTGGATCGCTCTCTCGTGCCCGGGGGGGTGGGCTGGATTGCTCTCTCGCGCCCGGGGGTGGGCTGGATCGCCCTCTCGTCGTGAGGGGGCGATCCAGCCCGCGGGGTGCGTCAGGCGACGGTGGCCGAGCCGGACAGCGCCGTCCAGGACTCGGGGGCGAGGCGGACGATCGTGGTGCCGGCCGTCTTCGCCGTGACGGGCGCACCGTCGAGGGTCGTGACGTGCTCGGCCTCGACCTTGGCCGCGTGCTCCGGGCCGTGCACGGCGGGCTCGTGGTCCGCGGTGACCTGCACGCCGCCACCGAGGGTGAGCGCGACGCCGGGGTGCCGCAGCTCGACCTCGACGGTCTGCGCGGTGCGGTTGACGAGGAACACGCCCAGATCGCCGGACCCGGCGTCACCGGCCCAGGTGACCGCGGCCGTCACCGACGGCACGTCGCCGTGGCGCTTCGTCGAGATGGTCGGCGCCGAGACCCGCACGTCGAGGACGTCGCCCTGCGCCAGGCGCGACGTGGCCGCGAACGGGTGGAACGTCGGCTGCTTCCAGGACTCGCCGCCCGGCTCGGTCATGATCGGGGCGATGACGTTGACGAGCTGCGCGAGGCACGCGACGGGCACGCGGTCGGCGTGGTTGAGCAGCGTGACGAGCAGGTCGCCGACGACGACGGCGTCGAGGCCCGAGTAGACGTCCTCGATGATGCGCGCGGGCTGGTGCTGCAGCGGCAGGTTGGTCTCGCCCGGGAACCGGGACTCGAGGTACCAGACGTTCCACTCGTCGAACGAGATGGTGATGCGCTTGTCCGAGCGCTTGCGGGCGCCGACCGCGTCGGCCGACGCGACCACGCGGCGGATGAAGCGGTCCATGCCGGTCGCGGAGCCGAGGAACGACGCGCGGTCGCCGTCCAGCTCCTCGTAGTACGCGTGCATGGAGATGTGGTCGACCAGGTCGTACGTGTACGACAGGACCGTCTGCTCCCACTCGCCGAACGTGTCCATCTGCATGGACGACGAGCCGCACACGACGAGCTCGATCGACGGGTCGACGAGCTTCATCGCCTTGCCGGCCTCGGCGGCGAGCTTGCCGTACTCGTGGGCGTCCTTGTGGCCGATCTGCCACGGGCCGTCCATCTCGTTGCCGAGGCACC
>JAEWEJ010000335.1 GCA_023389455.1 Actinomycetes bacterium
CTGCCGCTTCTCGATCCGCACCCCGAGCTCGGTCAGCCGCGCGAGCCACGCACGCATCAGGGGCGTCGCCCGGAACGAGCGCGGGAAGACCCGTCCGCTCGTCCCGACGACCGTCGGCTCCCCCAGCCCTGCGCACCATGCGCGCAGGTCCTCCGGGCCGAACACCTCGAGCATCGGCCGCAGCCGGTCCGCCGACGCGCCGTACCGGGTGAGGAAGGCGTCCCGCCCCTCGGTGTGCGTGATGTTCAGGCCACCGTGCCCGGCCAGCAGGAACTTGCGCCCCACCGACGGCATGCGGTCGTGCACCGTGACGTCCACACCGGCACGCGCCAGCACCTCGGCGGCGATGAGCCCTGCCGGTCCGCCGCCGACGACGGTCGCGGTGCTCAAGGGCGGGACCGTCCGCGCGCGTGGTGTGTCGGCACCGGGCGAACCTAGCCCACCGGCGGACGACGGCTGCACCTCGGCAGCGCACGGTGCGGGCTCGACGCGCAACGAGGCACTTGCTGAGCGGCGGCGATCGACCCGGGACCGCTCACCTGACGACGGGAGCGGTGTCGTACGAGCGTGCCATCTCCTTCGGCAACGACGTCGCCTCGCCCGGCCGGGCGAAGACCGGTTCGAGCTCGACGACGTCGGGCTCGCCCTCGTGGCGTGCGGCTCGACGCGTGTTCGTGACCATGGTGCCCCCTTCGGCAGAACTGCCCCCCGGGGCACGAGCCCGGGATCACCGCCCGTAGAACGTCACCTCGGGGCCGTAGCCCCCGTCCTGAGTGACCTCCACGACGAACTCACGGTCCGGGTGGGCCGCGCGCAGCGCCGCCCCCCAGAACCACGCGAGCGGCGCCGCGAGGCGCTCCGCCTCCCCCTCGCTGAGCGTGTGCGGCGGCAGCAGGTCCCAGAGATGGACGTGGTTGACGATCCCCTCGACGGCCGCCACGTCGCCCAACCGGTCGAACCAGTCGTCCACCGTCGCGGGGTCGAACGAGAAGCCCAGCAGGACGGCTCCACGGTGCTCGACGAACGGTGGCGCCAGCAGACGCATCACTGCGGCGAGCATCGCCGCCGAGCCCTCGATCCCGATGAAGACGCGTGGATCGTCTGCCGGGGCGTCGGGCAGGAGGTCGGCGATACCGGGGAACGTCCGGAGGTCGGGGCCCGGAGGGTAGCTCACCACCGCGCACCGCCCCCGAGGAGAGGGACCGTCGCGGGCCCCTGTGCACGTCCTGCCGACCTGGTCCGCCACATGCGTCGAGCATCCCGTGCGGGCGGACCCTCCACCAGGTGATTCCCCGTGCCTCGCGAGCGGCGCCGCCCTCTTCCCCCCGAGCACCGCGGGCGCGGAGGCACGGGTCGCCGCGCAGGCCGGACGCCAGGACGGGCGGCCATGGCTTCGCGCCAGCGCGTGTCGGACGGACGCTTCGACGGCAGCTGGCCCGACCGTCCACCTTCGCGCACGCCGCCGTCGTGCGGGAGGCTGGGGCGCGTGACCGACACCGCCAGGCCGACCCCCGCCCACTACGCACGGGTCGTGACGACCAACCTCGCGACGCCCTGGCCGTACCACCTCGTCCACCTCGCTGCAGGGCCGAGCGACGTGCGCACGCCCGCAGAGCTGTACCCGGCGTTCCACACGTCGTTCGACTGGCACTCGTGCGTGCACATGCACTGGCTGGGCGTCGAGGTGCTGCGCGCGGGCCACGTCGACGCGGACCTGCGAGAGCGGGTCGACGCGAACCTCACGGCCGAGCGCGTCGCGGGTGAGATCGCCTACCTGCGCACCCACCCGGCGTTCGAACGCCCCTACGGGTGGGCCTGGGCGGCACGCCTCGCGGCATCGTGCCGGGCGGCGGCCGCCGCGGGCGACGCCGACGCAGCCAGGTGGGCGGATGCGACCGCACCGCTGGCCGACGCCGTGCTCGACCTCGCCGTCCCGTGGCTCACCCGCACCGAGCACCCGGTGCGCCACGGCGTGCACAGCAACACCGCGTTCGGCCTCGCGCTGCTCCTGACGGCGGCGGACGACCTGGGGCGCACGGGGCCGGCCGCGGCGTTGCGCACGCAGGCGCGCCGCCTGTACGGCGCCGACCGCGACTGGCCCGCCCGGTGGGAGCGCAGCGGTCACGACTTCCTGTCGCCCGGCCTCGCCGAGGCGGACCTCATGGCGCGTGTCCTGCCGAGCGACGAGCTGCGGACGTGGTTCGCGGGCTTCCTGCCGCAGCCGGCCGACCTGATGTCGCCCGCGCGCGTCGTCGACCCCACCGACGGGCACGCCGTGCACCTCGACGGCCTCAACCTCTCGCGCGCCGGCGCCCTCTTCCGGCTCGCCCGCGTTCTGGACGACGCGACGCTCCGCGACGCAGGCGACCGGCTGCTCGACGCGGGCCTGGCCGCGCTCGGCAACGCGGACTTCGTCGCGACGCACTGGCTCGCGTCGTTCGCGTGGGACGCGACGACCAGCCGCTGACGGCCGGGGTCGCGGTGTGCGGGGTGGACGCGCGTTCGCGGGCAGCTCATCGGTGCTCGTCGAGCGCCCGAGCGGCGAGCTCGAGACGCCGCATCTCCGCGTTCGCCAGAGGTGCGAAGCCGCCACGGCCGACCCTTCCGAGGTGCTGTCCGTCCGCGGTCAGGGCCACCAGCAGGGATCAACCGGTCCTCCCGTCCGGGCGCCGCTTCCGGCTCAGGCCCCGTCTGTCCGCCTTCACCGATCACCTGGACGTCCTGCCCGCCACGACCTCCCGGTGACGGTCGACCCACGCGCCGACGTCGCCGCGTGCGAGCGCCACGGCCAGCAGGTCCGGGAAGGCGTCGGGCGTGCACGCGAACGCCGGCACGCCCAGGGCCGCGAGGTCGGCCGCGGTCTCGCGGTCGTACGCCGGCGCACCGGAGTCGCTGAGGGCGAGCAGCACGACGACCTGCACGCCCGACGCCTGCATGGACGCCACACGGCGCAGCAGCCCGTCGCGAGCCCCGCCCTCGTACAGGTCGCTGATGAGCACGAACAGGGTGTCGGCCGGGCGGGTCACCAGGCCCTGGCAGTAGGTGACCGCCCGGTTGATGTCGGTGCCACCACCGAGCTGGGTGCCGAACAGCAGGTCGACCGGGTCCGAGATCCGGTCGGTGAGGTCCACGACGCTGGTGTCGAACACGACGAGCGACGTGCGCAGCGCCCGCATCGAGGCCAGGACGGCACCGAAGACGGCGGAGTAGACGACCGACTCCGCCATCGAGCCCGACTGGTCGACCGCGAGGACGACGTCCCGCGCGACCGTGCTCGTGGAGCGCGACCTGCCCACGAGCCGGTGCGGCACGATCGTGCGGTGCTCCGGCAGCCAGTGGCGCAGGTTCGCCCGGATCGTCGCGTGCCAGTCGATGTCCCGCGGACGGGGACGGTGCGTGCGCTCCCCGCGCAGCGCCCCGGCGACCGCCGAGCGGGTCGCCGTCGCGATGCGGCGCTCGATCTCGGCGACCACCTGGGCGACGACGTGCCGGGCGGTGGCACGGGTGGTCTCGGGCATCTGCCGCTGCAGCGACACGAGGGTCGAGACCAGACCGACGTCGGGCTGGACCGCGGCGAGCAGCTCGGGCTCCAGCAGAAGCCGTCGCAGGCCGAGCCGGTCCACCGCGTCGCGCTGCATGACCTCCACGACGCTCGACGGGAAGTAGGTGCGGATGTCACCCAGCCAGCGCGCCACGCGCGGCGCAGACCCCCCGAGCCCGGCGCCCCGCCCGGTGCCGGAGCCGCCCCCACCCTCGCCGGGAGGACCGTCGTAGAGCGCCGCGAGGGCGGCGTCCATGGCCCGCTCCTCGTCGGTCAGCCGCAGCGCCGCGTCCGGGGTCCCCGCCTCGCCGAGCAGCAGCCGCCACCGGCGCAGACGCATGTCGTCCCCGACCGCGACCGTCGTGCCCGTCGGCGTGCCGGGCACCGGGGCCGGGGGCGAGGGTGGTGTCGGTCCGGTCATGTCGCGGCTCCCAGCAGGCGCAGCACGGTCTCGAGCGGTGCACGCACCAGCTCCGGGTCGAGCTCGACATCGTCGGACGCGGCCGCCGCCCCGGCCGTCCCGAGCTGGGCGACAGCCGTGCCGACCGCGCGTCGCTCCCCGGCGGGCAGGGCACCGAAGGTGCGCCGCAGCAGCGGCAGCACGTCCGTGAAGTCGTCGTCCCGCAGCGAGCCCACCCACGCGTCGAGCACGCCCAGGATGCGACGGTCACCGGCGAGCAGCAGCCCACCACCGTCGAGGAAGCCTTCGGCCCAGGCGGCGGTGGTGCGGGCCGGTGTGCCGCGCGACAGCGCGCGCGAGAACCTGCTCGTCGCCTCGTCGGGGTCGACGTGTCCCGCGTCGAGCAGGAGCCGCGTGGCACGCCCGGACAGCACCCCGGACACGTCGGTGCGGTCCGCGAGCGCGGACACCGTCCGCCACCACAGCTCACTCCCCGAGGGGTCGTCCCGCAGCCGGACCGCGTCGTGCGCGGCGTCGACGTCGGCCCGCAGGAGCCGCGCCGCGTCGTCGTCGATCCCGGTCACGGCGCCGGGAAGCGCCGCGCACGCCCGCACGACCAGGGCGTCCGCGACCCGTGCCAGTGCCTCGACGCGCGTGCCTCGCACGTCGGTGTACCGGTGCGCCCGTACCAGCGGGGCCACGGCACGCAGGACGTGCGCGACGTCCCCGTCGCGGGCAGCCCGTGCGTCCAGCACCGGCAGCAGACCGTCGAGCGCGTCGGGCAGGTCCGCGACCAGCGCGCGCTCGACGAGCGCGGTCACACCCGGCAGGTCCGCCCCGGCGGCCTCCACGACGACGCGTGCCGATGCGGCCGCGGGAACGGTCGCACCCCACGGCGACGCCTCGACCAGCGCGACCGTCAGCTCGGGGCGCCACAGCAGCGTCCACGTCTCGCGGAACGTCCCGGTCGTGCGGGTGCGGGACGTCTCGGTGGTCCCCCAGGCGACGCCGACCAGCGCGAGCCGGTGCAGCAGGCGCGACCGCGCGAGGTCCGTGTCCTTGCGCAGGTCGAGCTCCAGCGTCCGGGGCGCGGCCTCGAACGGCAGCCGCAGCCGCCGCGCCGTCGCCCGCAGGTCCGCCTCGAGGGGCACGGTCGGCACGTCGTCCGGGACGGCGCCCAGCCGCTCCCCCACGACGAGGTGCGCGGTGACGTGCGCGAGCAGTGCGTCGTCGCCCTCGCAGAGGACCGCACGCGTCGCCTCGGTGACCTCCGACAGCCCGGGGTGCGGCCGGCCGCGCACTGCGGCGAGGACCTGGGCGAGCCGGGTCGCCTCGATGACGTGCGCCGACGACACGGGCAGGTCGCGCCGCCGCAGCACCGCGGCGACCTCGACGAGCCACCGTGCGACGACCCGGTCGGTGCACGTGAACAGGTGCTGGTACCACCCCGGGGCCTCGACGCCGGCGCCGTAGCCGGAGTGCAGCGACAGCCGCGACGTCGTCCACGGGGACCACGTGAGGCTGACCTTGCGGCGGGGCAGACCACGCAGGAGGCGTACGTCGAGGGCCGCGGCGGGCAGTCTGCCGCGCAGCACGGGCGCGTGCCAGGCCCCGCACACGACGGCGACGCGCTCGTGCCCCTCCCGCAGGGCGGTGCGGATCGCCTGGCGCATGTGGGCCTCGCGCCGCGCCTCGTGCAGAAGGTGCGCGGGGGCGTCGGGTGAGGTGCCGTCGGGCAGTGCGGGCTCGTGCTCCCGCAACGCGGCCATGGCGTCGGTGATGACGTCGAAGGGTGCCGCATCCGCCGCGCGGGACTCGACGACGTCCTCCCACCAGCGCTCGGGGTCCTCGTACCCGGCGGCGTGCGCGAGCACGGCCACGGGGTCCGTGCGCAGGTCCTGCGGCTGGTCGCCGTCCTCGTCGGACGCCGCGTGGGCGAGCTGGACCGCTGCGGGCAGGTCGATGAACCGCGCCGGGACGTCCCGCGCTGCGGCCCACGTCAGCGCCTGCCACTCGGGCGAGAACACGGCGAACGGCCACCAGGCGGCCCGCCGAGGCTCGTCGGCCGTCACCGCCAGGAGGGCGACCGGCGGCTCCATGCCGTCCCGGCCGACGAACACCGTCAGCGGGTCGGCGTCAGCGGGGCCCTCGACGAGGACGACCGTCGGCGACCACGCGTCCAGGGCGGCCCGGACGGCGCGTGCCGACCCGGGTCCGTGGTGGCGCACGCCGAGCACCCGGACCCGCGGCTCGCCGACGTCCTGCGGCACGACGTGCGGCGCCGCCTGCGTCGCGG
>JAEWEJ010000024.1 GCA_023389455.1 Actinomycetes bacterium
CGGTCGCGCTGCCCGCGCTGGTCGCGGGCGGCGGACCCGCCGTCGCCGACGACCTGTCGAACAAGCGTGTGGCGGCCGAGCAGCGGGCGGCGGCAGCCGAGGAGCGTGCCGCGGACCTGGCGGAGGCGATCGAGGAGCTCAGCGGTGAGCTCGCCGACGCGCTGCGGAAGCTGGCGGAGGTCGAGGCGCAGCTGCCCGCCGCGCAGGCCGCGCTCGACGCGGCGGTGGCGGCGGCGCAGGCTGCGCAGCGCGAGGCCGAGATCCTCGCCGCGCGCCTGCAGGCCGCCCGCGACGAGGAGACGGCGATCGTCGAGCAGATCGCCGTCGACGACGCCCGGGAGCGGGAGATCCGCGTCGCGATCGGCCAGATGGCGCGCGAGGCGTACAAGGGCGGGCGTGACGTCTCCGGCATGAGCGTGGTGCTCGACGCCGACAGCTCGACCGACTTCGTCGAGAAGTACGGCCTCGTGTCGACCGCGCTGCGCACGCAGACCCAGGTCCTCGACGAGTTGACGTCGTTGGCGGCGAAGAACAAGAACGCCCAGGCGCGGCAGGGCGCGGTGCGCGCGAAGGTCGACGAGCTCAAGCTCGCGGCGGACGAGAAGCTCGAGCAGGCGCGCCAGGCGCAGGCGCAGGCCGAGACGGCGAAGGCCGAGGTGGAGCGCCTGGTCGCCGAGCAGCAGCAGCGCCAGGCGGACATCGAGTCGCGCAGGTCGGAGGCGCAGTCGCAGGTCGCGGCCAACGACGCCGAGCGCGACAAGGTGGCGGGCGAGCTCGCGGCGATCATCGAGCAGCAGCGCGTGCAGCGCGAGCAGGAGGAGGCGGCACGCCGGGCGGCGGAGGCCGCGGCCCAGGCCGGCTCCGGCGGGGGCGGCTCCGGCGGGGGCGGTGGTGGCGGTGGGAGTCCGCAGCCCGGCGGCGCGCGGCCCGGGGCCCTGTTCGCGAACCCGACGGCGCACAACCCGATGGTCGTGACGTCGGAGTACGGCAACCGACTGCACCCCGTGCTCGGCTACTGGCGGCTGCACGCGGGCATCGACCTGCGCGACCGCTGCGGGGAGCCGGTGTACGCCGGGCGCTCGGGCACGGTCCAGTGGGCACGGTTCCGCAGCGGGTACGGCGGTCAGGTGATGATCGACCACGGCTGGGTGAACGGCTCGTCGCTGATGTCGAGCTACAACCACATGTCGTCGTTCGCCGTCGGCGCCGGCGCGCGCGTCAGCGCAGGCCAGGTGATCGGGTACGCGGGCAACACCGGGACGTCCGCGGCGTGCCACCTCCACTTCGAGGTGTACGTCAACGGCGGGACCGTGAACCCGCGGCCCTACCTGGGGCTCTGACCCACCGGGCGGCAATGACCTGGGAGCCTGCGGCACGGCGCCGGTAGGCTCGACCCGCGCGGCACCTGTCGCGCGCGCCCTCGTGGCGACCTCACCGACGGCGGCCCGTGTGCCGCCGCACCAGCACCAGGACGGAGGGCCGTGCCGTGGCGAAGGCGAAGGCCGACGGCCGCCAGATGGTCGCAGCCAACCGCAAGGCCAGGCACGACTACCTCATCCAGGACGTGCTGGAGGCCGGGCTGGTCCTCACCGGCACCGAGGTGAAGGCGCTGCGCGCCGGGCGTGCGTCCCTCGTCGACGGGTGGGGCGAGATCGAGGGCGGCGAGGCGTGGCTGCACGGCGTCCACATCCCCGAGTACTCGCAGGGCACGTGGACCAACCACGCGCCGCGCCGCAAGCGCAAGATGCTGCTCCACCGCGAGGAGATCGAGCGCCTCGAGTCACGCACGCGTGAGAAGGGGCACACCATCGTGCCGCTCGCGCTGTACTTCCTGGACGGCCGCGCGAAGGTCGAGATCGCGCTCGCGGTCGGCAAGAAGGACTGGGACAAGCGCCAGGCGCTGCGGGAGCGGCAGGACAACCTCGAGGCCCAGCGGGCGATCAGGGAGCGACGCGACCGGTGAGCAGCACCCGACCCACAGGCCCTGCCCCCGCCGTCCTGGGTGCCGTGCGGCGCCTCGTGGTGCTCGGGCTCGTGCTCCTCGTGGCGCTGGGGGTGGTGCTGCTCGCGCCGCCCGTCGCGTACGCGGCCGGCGTGCCCGGCGACCTGACCAGCGGGCGGGAGATCACGCGCTACGACGTGACGGCCGATGCCGCCGTCGACGGCACCGTGGACGTGACGATCGAGCTCGACTTCGACTTCGGTGACGACCCCGGGCACGGCCCGTACCTGAGCTTCCCCACGCGCGTGCCGTACGACGACGAGCTGGACCGGGTGTTCGAGTACCGCGACGTCGAGGCGTCGAGCCCCACGGGTGCGCCCGCGGACGTGAACCGGGACGACGAGTCGTCGGCCGTGGTGCTGCGCATCGGCGACGAGGACGTCGACGACGTCTCCGGTGTCCAGACGTACCGGATCACGATGACGGTCGACGGCTGGATCAACCCCGCCAACGCGCAGCACTCCGGCGACGAGCTGTACTGGAACGTGATCGGCGCGGGGTGGGAGGTACCGCTCTCGGACCTCACGGTCACCGTGACCGGTCCCGCGCCCGTCGAGGGCGCGGCGTGCTTCGTCGGCCCCGAGGGGTCGACGACACCGTGCGGCTCGGCGACGACCACCGGGTCCTCGGCCACGTTCACGCAGGACGTCGTCGAGGTCGGCGACCAGCTCACCACCGTGACGGGGTGGCCGGGCGGCACCTTCCCCGGCGTGGAGCCGATCCTGCGCGACAAGCCGGACCCGACGCTCCCGCTGCGGCCCGTGAGCGGCGGCGGCGCGGTGGCGGCCGTCGTGGCGCTGCTGGGCAGCGGCCTGGCGATCAGCCGCGTGCGCCGTACGGGCCGCGACCGTGCGTACCTGGGCCTCACGCCCGGCCTGCGCCCGGCCGCCGGCCAGGAGCTGCAGACGGGGCACCGCTCGCGGCACGAGCCCGTCGCCGTGCAGTTCCAGCCGCCGGCCGACACCCGCCCGGGGGAGATCGGGACGCTGGTCGACGAGAAGGCCGACCCGATCGACGTGACGGCGACGATCATCGACCTGGCGGTGCGCGGGTGGCTGCGCATCGAGGAGGTGCCGCGGTCCAAGCCCGGCAAGAAGCCGAAGGACTGGACGCTCGTCAGGCTGCGGGAGGGGACCGACGGCCTGCTGCCGTTCGAGGCGTGGCTGCTCAGCGACCTGTTCGAGAAGGGCGACGTGGTCAAGCTGTCCGACCTGAAGACGACCTTCGCGTCGTCGCTGGCCAAGGTGCAGGACATGATGTACGAGCACGTGACCACGGCCGGCTGGTTCCGGGCCAACCCCAAGAGCGTGCGCACGACGTGGATCGTGGTCGGGATCCTGCTGCTGGTCGTCGGGGGCCTCGGGTTCGTGGCCGGCTGGGCCGTGGAGGTCGTGCCGGGCCTGGCGCTCGTCGGGCTCGCCCTGGGCATCGTCGGGGTGGTCGTGCTCGCGCTCAGCCGCGCGGCCCCGGCGCGGACGCCCGACGGCACGGCCGTGCTCGCGCAGGCGCTGGGGTTCCGGCGGTACCTCGCCACGGCGGAGGCGGACCAGATCCGGTTCGAGGAGGGCCAGGACCTCTTCAGCCGGTACCTGCCCTACGCGATCGTCTTCGGGCTCACCGACCGGTGGGCGCGGGTGTTCGCGGACCTCGCCGCGCAGGGGCGTGTCCTGGACGAGCCCACCTGGTACGTCGGTACGTACGCCCCGGGGACCTACGGGTTCTGGGGGGCCGGGTTCGTGAGCGCGATCGACCGCTTCGAGACCATCGCGACCGCGGCGATCACCGCACCCACCCCGGGCTCCTCGGGCGGCTCCGGCTTCAGCGGAGGCTTCTCCGGCGGGGGCGTCGGCGGCGGGGGTGGCGGCGGCTGGTGAGCCGGCCCTGTTCCCTCGGGCACGGCCACCGCGCTCAGCGCGCGGCCGAGGCCGGCCGCGGGTAGACATCACCCCGGGTCCGACGAGAGGGGCGGTGGGCGTGACCGACGACCAGGAGCTGGACGCCGCGGTGGCCCGCGTGCTGGGCGAGGGGACCGCGCTGCGGCAGGCGCAGCGTGACGCCCTCGCGGGGCTGGCCGCGCACGACACGCTGCTCGTGGCCCGCACGGGTGCGGGCAAGACCGCGGTGTACGCGATCGCGACGCTCGTCGCCGCCCGGCTCACGGTGGTGGTCTCGCCGTTGATCGCGCTGCAGCGCGACCAGGAGCGTGCGCTGCGGGAGTCGGGGCTGCGGGTCTCGTCCGTGAGCTCCGTGCGCACCGCGGCGCAGCAGCGCGACGCGCTGGCGGACGCGGCTGCCGGCGACCTCGACGTGCTGCTGCTGGGCCCCGAGCAGCTGCAGCGCGAGGTGGTCCTCGAGGCGCTGACGGACGCCGACGTCGGCCTCGTCGTCGTCGACGAGGCGCACTGCGTCGCCGAGTGGGGCCACGACTTCCGGCCCGACTACCTGCTGGTCGGCGCCGCGACGCGACGGCTCGGTGCACCGCGAGTCCTGGCGCTGACAGCGACGGCGTCCACGCACGTGCGCGACGAGATCGTGCGGCGCCTGGGTATGCGTGACCCGCGTGTCCTGGTGCACGACGCCGACCGGCCCAACATCTGGCTGGGCGCACGGCCGACCGCGGCCGAGGAGGAGCGGGACGCGGCCGTCGTCGCGGAGGTCGTCGCGGAGCCGGGGGCGGTCATCGTCTACGCGCGCACCCGGGCGCACTGCGAGCAGCTGGCCGCGCGGCTCGCGGACCAGCGGCCCGCGCTGGTCTACCACGCGGGCCTGCCGGCGACCGAGCGGGCCGCCACGCAGGACGCCTTCCTGTCCGCGCGGCACGACGTGGTCGTGGCGACGTCCGCGTTCGGGATGGGGATCGACCGCCCGGACGTGCGCCTGGTCGTGCACGCCGGAGCCCCCACGACGCTGGACCAGTACTACCAGGAGGTGGGACGCGCCGGGCGGGACGGCGAGCCCGCGCGCGGGCTGGTCGTGCACCGCGCCGAGGACCACGCGCTCGCCCGGTACCAGCGCGGCGGCGGTGGGCCGCGTCCCCGCACCCTGGCCACGGTGCTGGTGGCGCTCGCGGAGGGGCCCGGTGACCAGCGGGTGCTCGCGGAGCGGTCCGGGCTCGCGCGTCGCACCGTCGCCCGGGCGCTCGCGGCGCTCGAGCAGGTGGGCGCCGTGCGTCACGACGGCGGCCGGGTCTCGCTCGTCGCGGTCGCCGACCCGCACGCCGTCCTGGAGCAGGTGCACGAGGAGGGCGCGCGGCGTGCGCGGCTGGAGACGTCGCGGGTGGAGCTCGTCCGGTCGTACACCGACACGACCGACTGCCGGCGCCGCTTGCTGCTCGAGCTGCTGGGGGAGGAGCGCACCGAGACGTGCGGCCGGTGCGACAGCTGCGACGCGGGCACGTCCCTGGCCGTGGCGGACGCCGCGGTCCGTCCCGGGCAGGAGGTGCGGCACCAGGAGTTCGGGGTCGGGACGGTGAGCGTCGTGGAGCCGGAGCGGGTGACGGTCCTGTTCGAGGAGAGGGGCTACGTCACCCTGGACACGCAGATCGCCCTGGACTCCGAGCTGCTCTCGCTGGTCGACGGCTGAGGCGGGCCGCCGGTCGGTGGCCCGTGCGCGGCGCCGGGGCCCCAGCGGTTGCCGGGGCACGCCGTGTCGCGCACCGTGGGACGACGGCACGACAGGAGGAGCTGCATTGAGCACACCGACGAGTCCCGACCCGGACCCGGCGAACACCCCCGGCCTCGAGCCGGGAGGGTCCGTGGCGCCCGGTGACACGCCACCGGGGGAGTCGTCGACGTCCGGCGCGTCCGACCACCAGCCCGCGACGGGGTCGCGGGGCGCCAACTGGGCGGCCTACGTGATCATCGGGGTGGTCGTCGCGTTCGCGGTGCTCTTCTTCGTCGGGTACGCGATCGGCCTCGCGGACTGACGGACCTGGGGCCCACGCGGGTGAGGGCCTCCCGTCCTAGCCTGCCGGGATGAGCACCTCGAGCCCGGCCGCGTCCCCCGCGCCGGCGCGCACGGGCCGCCCGGCCCGGCCCGGCCGTCGACGCCCCGGTCCGGGGTGGGTCCCGCGCCAGCACGGGGCGTGGGCGATGCTCGTCGTCCCGCCCGTCGTCGGCGGGATCCTCGGCGGGTGGTCGTGGCGGCACGCGCTGCTGCTGGTGGCCTGGCTGGTCGGGTACCTCGCGTACCACGCCGCGGGGCTCTGGCTGAGGTCCGGGCGCAAGGGACGCTACCGGGCACCTGTCGTGGCGTACGGGGCTGTGGGCCTCGCGCTGCTGGGCGCGCTGCTCGCCGTCGCGCCGCACCTGGTGGTGTGGACGCCCGTGTTCGCGCCGCTGCTCGCCGTCAGTCTCGTGGCGTCGTTGCGGCGCGCCGACCGGTCGTGGTGGAACGACACGGTCACGGTGCTCGCGGCCGCCCTGCTCACGCCCGTCGCGGCGGGGCTGGGCACCGGTGACCCGCGGCCCGGTGCCGTGTGGACCGCCACCGTGGTGCTCGCCGCGTACTTCCTCGGCACGGTCCCGTACGTGAAGTCGCTCATCCGTGAGCGGGACGACCCGCGGGTGCTGCGCGGGTCGGTCGTCTACCACGGGGTGGCCGCCGCGGCGGGGGCGCTGGTGCACCCGCTGCTCGGGGTCGTCGGCGCGCTGCTGGCGCTGCGCGCCTGGCTCGTGCCGCACCGGTGGCCGCAGGTGCGGCCGGCGGTGATCGGTGCGGGCGAGGTCGTCGCGACGCTCGTCGTGACGGCGGCCGTGCTGCTCGTCGTCTGACGGTCGCCGGCCGCAGCCGGTCGACCAGGACACCGCCCGGACCGTCCGGGCGGGGCTGCGTCAGGGGCCGAGGACGTCGGCCAGGTCGTACCGCACGGGCTCGTCGAGCTGGGCGTACGTGCACGAGCGCGGGTCACGGTCCGGCCGCCACCGACGGAACTGGGCGGTGTGCCGGAAGCGGTCGCCCTCCATGTGGTCGTAGGCGACCTCGACGACGAGCTCGGGGCGCAGCGGGACGAACGACAGGTCCTTGCCGGCGCTCCACCGGCTGACCGCACCGGGCATGCGGCGGTCGGCGTGCGCGGCCTGGTCCGCCCACGCGCCCCACGGGTGGTCGGCCAGGTCGACGTCCCGGTAGGGCGCGAGGTCGTCGAGCAGGGTGCGCCGGCGGGCCATCGGGAACGACGCGCTGACCCCGACGTGCTGCAGGTTCCCCTCGTCGTTCCACAGGCCCAGCAGCAGCGAGCCGACCACGTCACCGGACTTGTGCCACCGGAACCCGGCGACGACGCAGTCCGCAGTGCGCTCGTGCTTGATCTTGAACATCGCGCGCTTGTCCGGCTGGTACGGCGCGTCGAGCGGCTTGGCGACGACCCCGTCGAGGCCTGCCCCCTCGAACTGCCGGAACCACTCCTGGGCCTCGGCCGGGTCGGAGGTGGCGCGCGTGACGTGGACCGGGGGACGAGCCCCGGCGAGCGCGTCGACGAGCAGGGCGCGGCGCTCGGAGAACGGCCGGCGCGTGAGGTCCTCGTCACCGAGCGCGAGCAGGTCGAAGGCGACGAACGACGTCGGCGTCTGCTCCGCCAGCAGCCTGACGCGGCTGACCGCCGGGTGGATGCGCTGCTGCAGCGCCTCGAAGTCCAGGCGGTCGCCCGAGACCAGGACGATCTCGCCGTCGACGACGCACCGCTGCGGCAGGTTCGCCTTCAGCGACTCCACCAGCTCGGGGAAGTACCGGGTCATGGGCTTCTCGTTGCGGCTGCCGAGCTCCACGTCGTCACCGTCGCGGAACACGATGGTGCGGAAGCCGTCCCACTTCGGCTCCACGTGCCCCAGGTCGGGGATCTCCTTCACCGACCTCGCGAGCATCGGCGCGACGGGCGGCATCACCGGCAGGTCCATGAGGCCATCGTGGGGGACGGCACCGACACACGCACAGGGTGGTCCTAGGTCGATCTCAGCGCCCTCCAGGATCGGGCAGGTGTCATGTCGTGCAGCAGGCGCCATCGGGGCGCCGAGGAGGAGGAGCAGCAGCATGGAGGACACGAGCAGGAACCGGCCGGCCGACGCCGCGACCCCCGAGACCACGCCGGCGCAGCCCACAGCGGCCGAGTCGCCGGTGACGGAGCCGGTCGGGGACGAGGCGCCCGTCGAGGCCGCGCCGGAGCAGGGCAAGGGCAAGGGCCGCCGCCTCAGCGTGCTGGCGACCTCGCTGATCGGTGCCGGTGCGCTCGTGCTGGGCCTGGTCGTCGGCGGTGGCGCTGTCGCGCTGGCCACGCACGACGACCGCGGCGACGACCGCGGGACGCACCGGGAGTGGCAGGACGAGCGCTTCGGCGAGGGCCCCCAGGACGGCTTCGACGGGCAGCGTCCCGGCGGCCGCGGCGAGCGCGGCGACAGCGTCGAGCGCGGTGAGCGCGGCGAGCGCGGCGAGGGTGGTGCGGGTCCGTCCGCCGAGCAGGGCGACGACACCGCGGAGGGCCGGTCGCAGGCCGGCCCGGACGAGGGCTCGGGCTCGGCCGAGGAGCGCCCGGGCCGGTCCCCGCGGGACCGCTCGGACGCCCCGCAGGACGAGTCGTCCGACGCGCCCGTCCAGAAGAGCGCGCCCTCGCCGGACCCGTCCGCCGGGGCGTGACGTGCGGTCGGGCACGGCACCGGGCAGCGCCCCCGGGGCGTGCAGCCCGGTGCCGCCGGCACGAGAGCCGCGCGGGGGGAATGATCATGACGCCGATGCGCGTTGTGACGTACGCTGGACCACGCCGGCCGCCCCACCAGGGCGGACGGCGAGCTTGACAAGTGAAGAACACCCATGGGGGTGATCGGTTTCGACGGTGATCGTCGAACCAGGTGAAGCGGGTCGAGGATGCACGGTTATCTCGTAAACGCTCCGTGCAACTCATAGGTGCCGATTCCAAGCGCACCGACTTCGCCCTCGCCGCCTGAGCGAGGCTTCGAAGTCCGTCGGCCTAGACATGCTCTCGGTCTAGTTCCCGGCGTCATCTAGAGAGCCACTGCTGTCCGTCCTCGTCGGTGGGGCGGGCGGGACTCTTAGCCGACTGAGCCCGTCCACGTCTTGTCCGCGTGATCGT
>JAEWEJ010000038.1 GCA_023389455.1 Actinomycetes bacterium
CCGCGGCGAGCGTCGGCCCGGGGACGTGCTCGCAGACGAGCGCGACGCGCCCCGGGCCCAGCGGCTCGACCGCCAGCACCCGGGCGAGGTGGGGGTGGTCGAGGCCGGTCAGCGCACCGGCACGGGCGGCGAGCCCGCCGTCGACGGCCACGTCGGTGACCAGCACCTCGAGCCAGGGGACGTCGTCGCCCTCGACCGGGCGCGCGACCCACCAGGAGCCGTCGGTGCCGACCGGCGACGCCGGCCGGGTGCCGTGCGCCTGCATGAGCCGCAGGACGTCGTCCGGTGGTGGGGCCGCGGTGTGCACGGCGCCATCCAACACCGGTGCGCGACCGGCCGGCGCCGGTCGTCCACAGGGCTCAGCCGACGAGCTGCGGGACCCCGGTGTCCGCGGCCACGCGGGCCGCATCGAGGACGCGCGCGGTCGCCACGGCGTCCGCGGGGTCGACCGGCGCGGGACCGCCGTCGCGCAACCAGGACTGCAGCGCGCGGTAGAGGTCGCCGTGCCCGCCCGGTGCGCGGGGCACGGGGGCCCGCTCGGCCCCCCGGACGAGCCAGCCCTCGTGCTCGGGCTCGCCGGGGCGGCACCCCTCCTCCTGCACGTCGTCGAGCACCGCGAACGGCGTCGGCTCCCCCTCGAAGCTGGTGACGAGGTACGCGCCGCGCTCGCCGAGCACCCGCGTGCGCGGACCCGGCGCACCGACCAGCCCGCCCGCGGCGAGGTGCGACACCACGCGGTGCCCGTCCGCGTCGGGGACGTGCTCCAGCGCGAGGAAGACGTCGTCGACGGCCGGGGTCGTCAGCGCACGCAGCTCGGCGTACACCTGACGCACCGGTCCGAAGAGCTGGACGGCGGAGTCGACCAGGTGGGCGCCGAGGTCGAGCAGCAGCCCGCCGCCGACGGGGTCCTGCTCCTTCCACCGGTGCTGCGGCTCCGGGCGGAACCTCTCCCAGCGCCGCTCGAACCGGTGCACCCGCCCGAGGGCGCCGTCCGCCAGCAGCCCGCGCAGCGTCAGCTGCTCGGGGTCCCACCGCCGGTTCTGGAACACGGTCAGCCGTCCCCCGCGCTCGTCGGCCAGCCGGACGAGCGCCGCGGCCTGCGCCCGGGTCGTGGCCAGCGGCTTGTCGGCCATCACCGGCACGTCGGCCTCGAGGACGGCCCGCACGTGCGCGGCGTGGTCCCCCGTCGGGCTCGCCACCACGACCAGGTCGAGGTCGTCGCGGCCCGCGAGCAGCTCCGGGACGTCGGCGACCACCCGCGCGTCGGGCCAGTCGGCGCGCACCTCGTCACCGCGGTGGCGGGTGACCACGGCGACCACCTGCTGCCCCGTCTCGCGCGCGAGCCGGGCGTGGATCCCACGCCCGGCTCCGCCGTACCCGACCAACCCGATCCGCAGCGGCTCCATGCCGCCACTCTAGGAGCAGGTCAGGACACGTCCGACGTCTCCCGCACCGGCGCCGCGTGCACGCCGTGCTCCGGGCGACGCGACAGCCGGCTCGGCCACCAGATCCGCGGCCCCAGGTCGTGCACGAGCCCGGGCACGAGCAGGCTGCGCACGACGAACGTGTCGATGAGCACGCCGAGCGACACGATGAACGCGAGCTGCGCGAGGAAGAGCAGCGGGATCACGGCCAGCGCGGCGAACGTGGTCGCGAGCACCAGCCCGGCCGAGGTGATGACCCCGCCCGTGACGGCCAGACCCCGCGTCACGCCCTCGCGCGTGCCGACGTGCAGGGACTCCTCCCGCACGCGCGTCATCAGGAAGATCGAGTAGTCGACACCCAGGGCGACCAGGAAGACGAACCCGTACAGGGGGACCACCGGGTCCGCGTCAGGCCAGTCGAGCACGTGGTCGAACACGAGGGCCGAGATGCCGATCGTCGCCGCGAAGGACAGGACGTTGGCGGCCATGAGGACCAGGCCGGCCACGACCGAGCGCAGCAGCAGCATGAGGATGAGCAGGATCACGACGAGCACGACCGGGACGATGACGCGCAGGTCCCGCTCGCTCGACACCTGGGTGTCGAGCGTCTCGGCCGCCGGGCCGCCCACGAGCGCGTCCGGTGCCACCGCCGACACGGCGTCGCGCAGGTCCGCGACGGTGTCGACCGCCTCCTGGCTGTCGGACGGCGCCTCGGTGGCCACGTCGACCCGCACCCGACCGTCCACGACGACCGGCTCCGCGCCGGCCGCGGCGGGCGCACCGCCGGGTGCACCGGTGTAGGCGGCCGCGGACTGCACGCCGTCGACGCCCAGCGCGGCCTCGAGGACCGCGTCGAGCTCGCTCTCGTCCACCACCACGAGGGCGGGCTGGACCGCGCCCGCGGGGAAGTGCTCGGCGAGCACCTCCTCACCGGCGACGGAGTCCACGGGCGTGAGGAAGACGTCGGTCTGGCTGGTGCCGCCCGCACGGAAGGTGGGCACGAAGGCCGCGGCCAGCAGCAGCACGGCCGCGCTGACGATCCAGACGGGACGGGCGTGACGCGCCACGAAGCGGGCCCACCGGGCCCACAGGCCGTTCCCCTCGGCAGCGTCCACGGCGGCGGGCGGGGCGTCCGCCGCGTGCTCGCCGTGGGTGGCGCCGGGCGCGGCACCCGGGGCGACGTACGTCGGCCGGCGGGGCCAGAACAGGGCGCGCGAGCGACGACCGGCGACCAGCAGGATGGCCGGCAGGAGCGTGAGCGCCGCGAGCAGTGCCGCGCCGATCCCGATCGCGGCGACCGGGCCGAGGCTGCGGTTGGAGCCGAGGTCGGACAGCAGGAGGCACAGGAGTCCGGCCACGACGGTGCCGGCGCTCGCCGCGATCGGCTCGAGGGACTGGCGCCACGCGACGCGCATCGCGTCAGCGGGGTGCTCGGTGTGGCGCAGCTCCTCCCGGTAGCGGGCCACGAGCAGCAGCGAGTAGTCGACCGCGGCGCCGACGACGAGGATCGACAGGATGCCCTGCGCCTGCCCGTTGAGGACCAGGACCCCGGCGTCCGCCAGCTCGTAGACGACGAGGCCGGCCAGGGCGAGCGCGAACACCGCGGTGAAGATGACGACGAACGGCAGGAACGGCGAGCGGTACACCACGACGAGGATCAGCAGGACGGCACCCAGCGCGACGAGGAGCAGGATCCCGTCGATGCCGCCGAAGGCCGTGCCGAGGTCGGTGACGAAGCCCGCCGGCCCGGTGACCCACGCCTCGAGGCCGAGGTCGCCGGAGCCCGACGCGGTGGCGCCCAGCTCCTCGTCGAGGCCGGCGCGCAGGTCCTCGACCAGGAGGTTGTTGAGGGACTCCTCGCCCACGAGGATCTCGGCCGCGTCCGCGTCCAGCGGGACCGCGAGCAGGATCGCCTCGCCGTCCTCCGACGGCACCGGGACCACCGGCCCCGTGAGGTGGTCCGCCCAGGTCCCCCCGTCGACGGGCTCGTCGGGGAACGCCTCGGCGAACGCGGCGACCGCGGCCAGCTGCTCCGGGGTGACGTCACCGCCCTCGGCCGGGGTCAGCACGACGAGCGCAGGTAGGGTCTGGGTGTCGACGAACTCGCGGGACGCCTCAGCGGCCAGGGTGGACTGCGCGGACGACGGCAGGAAGGCCGCGGCGTCGTTGGTCTGGACCTGGGACAGGCGTCCCTGGGCGGCGCCCCCGACGCCTGCCAGCGCGAGCCACACCACGAGGACGACGGCGACGGCCACAGCTCTGGCCACTGGATTCCTCAGCATGCTGAGTATCATGAGGCCGCTGGAACGAGTCGGCAAACCGGAGGACGTGTGAGTGTGCAGCAGGGTCCACCGCCGGACCACTGGCCCGTGGGCCGGATGCTGTCCTCGGTGGCCCGGCGCATCGAGCGCGCCTGGGACGCGCACCTCGCGTCCTGGGACCTCAACCACGCCAGCCTGCCCGTGCTCGTGCACATCACCGCGGCACCCCGGTCGCAGCGCGAGCTCGCCGACGCGTGCGGCGTGACCGAGCAGACGATGAGCCGGGTCGTCGCGCGCCTCGTCCGGACGGGCTACGTCACGCGCGAGCTCCACGCCGAGGACCGACGTCGGCACGTCGTCGCGATCACGCCCGCAGGGGCCGCCGCGCTCGCGGCCTGCGCCGACCCGGGCCCCGCCCAGGAGGCCGTCCTCGGGCACCTCCCGCCCGAACGGCGTGCGCTGCTGAACGACCTGCTGCGCGAGGTCGTCGCACCCTGGGGCGTCCTGACGGCCCCGACGCAGGACGGACGACCCGGCACGGAGCAGGACGGACGCCCCGCCGCCGTGCCGCCCGCGTCGAGGGCATAGCCTGGCCGCATGCGCGTCGAACCGCTCGAGCTGGGTGAACGGCTGCAGCCCTACGTGCCGACGTGGGAGCTGCAGCGCGAGCTGCACGCCGCGGTGGCCGACGGCGAGCGGGAGGACACCCTGCTGCTCGTCGAGCACGAGCCGGTGTACACCGCGGGCAAGCGCACGGCCCGGTCCGACCGGCCGGTCGACGGCACGCCCGTGGTCGACGTCGACCGCGGCGGACGGATCACGTGGCACGGCCCGGGCCAGCTCGTCGGGTACCCGGTGGTCCGGCTGGCCGAACCCGTCGACGTGGTGCGCTACGTCCGTGCGCTCGAGGAGGCGCTGATCCGCACCTGCGCCGACGTCGGCGTCGTCGCCGAGCGCGTCGAGGGGCGCAGCGGTGTGTGGCTGCCGGCCGACCCACCGGGCACGGCGCGCGCACCGCGGCGCGCGCGGAAGGTCGCGGCGATCGGCGTGCGCGTGGCGCGCGGGACGACGATGCACGGCTTCGCGCTCAACTGCACCGCGTCGCTGAACTGGTACTCGCGCATCGTGCCGTGCGGCATCGACGACGCCGACGTCACCACGCTGTCGGCCGAGGCCGGCCGGGACGTCACGATCGGCGAGGTCACGCCGCTGGTCGTCGCGCACCTCCAGGACACGCTCGCCCCGCTGCTCGCCGCGGCGCAGCCCGCCCCGGCCGCCGGCTGACGCGAGTCAGGCGCTGCGCGCGATGTCCCGCAGGCTGCGCGCCACCTCCTGGGCCCACGCGCGCACGGCGTCGAGGTCGCGGAAGTCGCCGGCCTCGGCCCGGGTCAGGGCCACGAGCGCACGCTCGGAGATGTTGAGCCCGCCGCGGTCCAGGCGCCCGGTGAAGACCGCCACGTCCCTCGCGCCGACCGTCCGGGCGATGTCCGTCACGTCGTCCGGGACCGTCTCCGGGACCGGCGGGTCCCCCACGGGACCGGACCAGAACAGCCAGACGGGACGTTCGCGCAGCTGTCCGGCCTGCCGGTCCACCAGGTCGCGCAACCCCAGGGCGAGCCGGCCCACGTACACCGCGGACCCCAGCACGACGGCGTCGTAGGGCTCGACGTGCTCGACGTCGTCCGGCTCGACCTCGTCGACGTCGTGCCCCGCGGCCCGCAGCTGGGCCGCGACCTCCGCGCCGATCTCCGCCGTCGCGCCGTGCCTCGACGCCACCGTCACCAGGACGCGCATCGCGCCACCTCCTCCAGCCCCCGCCGGTCCGGGTGGACCGCCGGCCACCGCGGGTCGCGGCGGCTGCTCCCAGCGTCCCGCCAGGAGGCCGTCACCGCGCGGGACAGAGGTCCCCGTCACACCCGCTGACCACCCCACGCGGCAGGTCGCGGGCTAGTGTGACCGGGTGACCATCGCACCCGAGGGACGCCGGATGCTCCGGGTGGAGGCGCGCAACGCCGCCACCCCCATCGAGAAGAAGCCGGAGTGGATCCGCACCCGGGCCACCACCGGCCCGGAGTACAGCGAGCTCAAGGGCCTCGTGCGCCGCGAGGGCCTGCACACGGTGTGCGAGGAGGCGGGCTGCCCCAACATCTTCGAGTGCTGGGAGGACCGCGAGGCGACCTTCCTCATCGGTGGTGACCAGTGCACCCGGCGCTGCGACTTCTGCCAGATCGACACGGGCAAGCCCGCCGACTTCGACGCCGACGAGCCGCGCCGTGTCGCCGAGTCCGTGCAGGCGATGGGCCTGAAGTACTCGACGGTCACCGGTGTCGCGCGCGACGACCTCGCCGACGGCGGCGCGTGGCTGTACGCCGAGACCGTCCGCCAGATCCACGCGCTGAACCCCGGCACGGGCGTCGAGCTGCTCATCCCCGACTTCAACGCGGCACCCGAGCTGCTGGACGTCGTCAACGAGTCCCGGCCCGAGGTGCTGGCGCACAACCTCGAGACCGTCCCGCGCATCTTCAAGCAGATCCGCCCGGGCTTCCGCTACGAGCGCTCGTTGTCGGTGATCACCCGCGCCCGCGAGGCCGGCCTGGTCACCAAGTCGAACCTCATCCTCGGCATGGGCGAGACGACCGAGGAGGTCGTGGACGCGCTGCGCGACCTGCACGAGGCCGGCTGCGACCTCATCACCATCACCCAGTACCTGCGCCCGTCGGTCCGCCACCACCCCGTGGCACGGTGGGTCCGGCCCGAGGAGTTCGTCGAGCTGTCGCAGGAGGCCGAGCGCCTGGGCTTCCTCGGCGTCATGTCCGGTCCGCTCGTGCGCTCGTCGTACCGCGCCGGCCGGCTGTGGGGCCAGGCCATGCGCCGCCGCGGCCTGGAGATCCCCGCCGCGCTCGCGCACCTCGGTGAGCCGACGACGGCGCGGCAGGAGGCCTCCGCCCTCCTCGCCCGCACGCCGGGGACCTGACCAGCGCGTCTCCCCGACGGGGACGTCCGGAGCCCGCCGCGCCGGTAGACTCCCCGGTCATGGCACGCGAGCGATCCACGTCCCCGCAGGGCTCCTCCCCGAGCACGGGGAAGGGCAGCGGCAAGGTCAAGAAGACCCGCTGGTACCACCAGGTCTGGCAGGCCTACCAGGTCACGCGCGAGAGCGACCCCGCGGTCACCTGGATCATGCTGGGCGTCGCCGTCGGGATCATCGCCGTCGGCGTCCTGATCGGCCAGCTCATCGGCCAGCCGGTCTACGTGCTCATCCTCAGCATCCCGTTCGCGCTGCTCGGGGCGATGTTCATCCTCGCCCGGCGCGCGGAGACCGCCGCGTACACCCGCATCGACGGTCAGCCCGGGGCGTCGCTGGCGGCGCTCGGCACGCTGCGCCGCGGCTGGACGTTCACGCAGGAGCCCGTGGCCGCCGACCCCCGCACGCAGGACCTGGTGTTCCGCGGTGTCGGGCGCCCCGGCGTGGTGCTCGTCGGCGAGGGCCCCGGCCACCGCATCGACAAGCTGCTCGAGGCGGAGCGCAAGCGCACGGCCCGCGTGGTCTCCGGTGCTCCCATCCACCTGATCCAGGTCGGCAACGGTGAGGGTCAGGTGCCGCTGCGCAAGCTCCCGCGCACCGTGTCGAAGCTCAAGCCGCAGCTGACGAAGGACGAGGTGGCCGTCGTGCTGCGCCGCGTCACGTCCCTCGGCGGGGCGAAGCTGCCCGTGCCGAAGGGCATCGACCCGACGCGCGCCCGCCCGGACCGCAAGGGCATGCGCGGGCGCTGACACCGCTGACACCGCCGGCGCGGCCGGCCCGGTCGGCGGCACGCACTGCGCGCTGCCTGCGTGGCGTCCGTCAGCGGCGCACGGGTCGCACCCGTCGTCGTCGCGTCAGCGACCGGGCCGCACCCGCCGTCGTCGGGTCAGCGGCGCACGAGGACCGTGCCGGCGGCACGGTCGTGCAGGCCGCGGCCGTCGCCGTCCCAGACGACGGCCGGCAGCACGAGGCAGAGCAGCAGCGTGCGCACCAGCGCCGCGACGAAGCCCGGCGCCGCAGGGCCGGGGACGGGCGCCGCGTCGGCCGCGGGCCGCACGAGGCGCCGCACCTGCAGGCCCATCAGCCGGTGACCGAGCGTGTGCCCGAGCGTGGCGACCAGGACCAGGTTCTCGACGGCGAACACCGCGAGCGTGCCCAGCGAGTCCCCCCGCAGGAGGAACAGCCCGTCGGTCCGCGCCGGCAGCAGCACCGCCGCGACCGCGAGGCAGGCGACCCAGTCGATCGCGAGGGCCACGACCCGGCGCCCGAGCCGTGCCATCGAGCCGGGGCCCGTCGCGGGCAGGCCGAGCGCTGCACCGGCGTGCCGGTCGTCGCGGCCACCCGGGCCACCCTCGAGCCAGGATCCGACCGAGTCGCGCGCCACCATGCGACAAGCCTACGTGCGCCGCTCCGGGCGTCCCGACCAGGGCCCGTGTCGTGCGATCGTTACACCGCAAGCACGCTCGTAACCTCCCGGAAACAGCGGCGGCACGGCAGGGAAACCCCCTCCTCCTAGCCTCGCTGTGCCCGGGACGACCGGGCACCTATCGACCGAGGAGCAGCGGATGTTCACCAAGCCGGAGGAAGTCCTGGCGTTCATCAGGAGCGAGGACGTCAAGTTCGTCGACGTGCGGTTCTGCGACCTGCCGGGCGTGATGCAGCACTTCAACGTGCCCGCCGCCTCGCTCGACGCGGACTTCTTCACCGACGGCCAGATGTTCGACGGCTCGTCGATCCGTGGCTTCCAGGCGATCCACGAGTCCGACATGAAGCTCATCCCGGACCTCACGACCGCCTACGTCGACCCGTTCCGGACGGAGAAGACGCTCAACATCAACTTCCACATCGTCGACCCGTACACCGACGAGCCCTACAGCCGCGACCCGCGTCAGGTCGCCGCCAAGGCCGAGGCGTACCTGAAGTCGACCGGCATCGCGGACACCGCGTTCTTCGCGCCCGAGGCCGAGTTCTACATCTTCGACGACATCCGGTTCCAGACCCGCCAGGACGCGTCGTTCTACTACATCGACTCCATCGAGGGCGCCTGGAACACGGGCCGCAAGGAGGAGGGTGGCAACCTCGGGCACAAGACGCCCTACAAGGGTGGCTACTTCCCCGTGCCGCCGGTCGACCACTTCGCCGACCTGCGCGACCAGATCTCGCTGCAGCTCGACGAGCTGGGCTTCCAGGTCGAGCGCGCCCACCACGAGGTCGGCACGGCCGGCCAGGCGGAGATCAACTACCGCTTCGACACCCTGGCCAAGTCGGCCGACAAGGTGCAGCTGTTCAAGTACGTCGTGAAGAACGTGGCGCACGCCGAGGGCCGCACCGCGACCTTCATGCCGAAGCCGCTGTTCGGCGACAACGGCTCGGGCATGCACGTGC
>JAEWEJ010000084.1 GCA_023389455.1 Actinomycetes bacterium
CGTCCGTGCGGTCAGCGGCGCGCGGTCGCGCGACGCGCCACCTGACGGCCGGCCACGGCCGCGCCGGTCAGACCCGCCGCGACGAGCATGGTCAGCGCGATCGGCAGGGCGGGCGAGCCCGCGTCGGCCGCGAGGCCGACCTGGCCGGCCTGGACGCCCGTCGGGTTCGAGTGCAGCCCGGTGACCGTCTGGGTGGCGAGGGCGAGGTTGCCCGCCTCCAGCGAGCCCCACGCGTAGACGATGGTCAACGCGCCCTCGGTGACCGGCACGTCGGCCGGGCCGAGCACGGCGGGCTCGGTGGTCCCCGCCGCGACGACCGTCGCGGAGACCGTGCCGGCCGGCAGGTCGAGCGACTTCTCGTTCGGGTTGGTCAGCCCGGAGATCACGGCCTGGCCACCCGCCAGGACGTCGACGGCCGGGGCTGCGGCCACGTGACGCACGGTGAGGCGCCCCTGGCCGGCGGGGGTGCTCGCCGTGTCGTTGGTGAACAGGGTCGCGGTCGGGGCGCCCGCGGCGTCGAGGTGCGCGACGGCCGTGTAGTCGCCGCCGGCTTCGAGGGGCAGGTCGACCGGGCCGATGGCCGGCGAGGACGCGTCCGTGGCGTCCGCCGCCGTGATGGCCACCGTGTAGGTGCCGGCCGGCAGCTCGAGCGGGCCCGCCAGGGTGCCGGGGGTGAAGTCGTCGAGCGTGCGCTCGCCGTTCACCCAGACGTCGACCGTGAGGTCCGGCACGCCGTGCAGCACCGAGAGCTTCGCGGTGCTGCCGGTCGCGGCGGTGGCGGGCAGCGCGGCGATCGACGCCACGAGGCCGAGAGCGAGAGCGCCGGCGGCGGTGCCGGTGAGGAGTCGTGCGCGCATCGGGGGGGTCCTTCCAACGGGCCCGCCGGGAGGCGGGCGGCGACGTGCTGACACCCTTACTTCCCCCGGAGGGCCCGATCCGGATGCACCTGCGGCGACGTTTCTTCGGCGGATCTTCTGCAGGCGGGTCCCGCGTCCTCTCGCGCCGGTGTCCGGTGACCTGCGCGGACACCCGTTGCGCAACACGGGGATTGCGTAAAAAGGGCCTCTGACCTGCAGGTGAGCCAGTCCTCCCTTGCTGGCGGGCCGGCCCGGGCGGGTCTACCGTCGAGGAGACCGGCACCGCACTCCCGTCTCCCCGGAGGTTTCCCGTGAGCACCCTCGCAGAGCTCCCCGCCGTCGCCGAGTGCTCGGTCGCCGGCTGCTCCTACAACGACCACTCGTCGTGCCACGCGGCCGCGGTGACCATCGGCGGCACCGGTGACGCCCAGTGCGCGACGTTCATCCCGTTGTCCGTCAAGGGCGGCCTGGACCGCGTCGTGTCGCACGTCGGCGCGTGCCAGCGCCAGGACTGCTCGCACAACGACCACCTGGAGTGCGGCGCGCCGTCCGTCCGGATCGGCGCCGGCCACGACCTGGCCGACTGCCTGACCTTCGCCCCGCGCTGACGCGACCGGCACCGACCCGACCCGCGCGGCCGTCGTCACGTCCGGCGGTCGCACGCCGGGCCGAGGTCAGCCGAGGTCAGGAGGCGGTGAGCTCGACCATCGTGCGCACGAGCGCGGCCGCGGCGGGGACCAGCTCCCGCTCCCCGGGCAGCAGCAGCGGCGCGATGGCGCGCAGCGCCGCGGCGTCGTCGAGCGCCGCCACGGGGGAGACCGGGCTCGCGTGCAGGAAGGCAGCGAGCAGCGCGCGGGCCGCCTGCGAGTAGTCGCCGCCCGCGTCCACCGCCACCTCGGCGACGAGCACGGCCGTCACCGCGACGTCCAGCTCGGCCGTGCCGGTCCGGGCGTTGGCCCAGTCGACGACGCCGGGTCCGGACTCGGTGAGGATGACGTTGCCCGGGTGCAGGTCGAGGTGCACGACCACGGGGCCGCCGCCGGCGGACGGCCAGTCGTGGTCGGCCGGGACGTCCCACGACGCGGGCGCGGGCACGTCGTGGAGCCGCCCGTGCAGGTCGGCCAGCACCTGTGCGGCGTCGGAGATCGAGATCTCGCCCGCGCCGAGGGCCTGCAGCAGCGTGGGCCCGTGCAGCCGCGTCATGACGATGTCCGAGCCCGCCGCGTCCAGCACCTGCGGGGCGGGGTAGCGGTGGGTGCCCACGTGGCGCAGCAGCACGACCTCGGGGCCGGCGTCGCGGCCCTCGCGGTAACGGCGCAGCACACGGTCCTCGTCGAGCGCGTACACGTCCGCCGACGTCCCGGACGTGAGCAGCGGTCCGGGGGCCTCGGCAGGCCGCGCCGCTCCGTGGGGGACGACGTCGGCGGGGGGCATGGGATCGACGGTAGCGCCGATCGGTCCGTTCTGTCGCGGGATGTCGCTATCACGCCGGACGCCGGGCCGCACGGTGGGCGTCCTCACGGGACGGGGCCGGACCCCCAGGGGTCGTCGTCGCCGAGCCACAGGTCGTCCCCCGGCACGGCCGGGCGCGGGATCCCCGCCCACGGCTCGGGGCGGGCCAGCGCTGCGAGGCGCTGCGCAGCCTCGGCGTGGCTCTCCGGCAGGGGCTCCACCCACACGCGCACCGGCTGGCGCACGCCGGCGCGGACGTCGCCGTCCGCGCACCGCGCCGCGATGTCCGCCCGCAGCGCCGTGACCCGGGCGTCGAGGTCGTCCCCGGTGCGCGTGAGCACCGCGAACACACCGCCGCCGAGCGTCGCCATCGGGTGCCCCGTGCCGAACGCCGTGCGCAGTGCGGCGCCGACGGCGGCCGACCGTGCGGCACGCACCGGTGCGGTCACGTGCCCGGCGGCGACGTCGACCACCGCGAGCCCGTGGCGCAGGGCCGGGTCGACGTCCTCCTGCTCCGCGGTCAGGTAGGCCTCCGCGAGCCGCACGGTGAGGTACTGCTGCGTGGGCAGCCCGGTCTCGGCGTCGACGCAGGCGCCGGTCGTCACCAGCACGGCCTGCGCGTCGGCCCAGCCCTCGTTCAGGGCGCGTACCGCGTCGATCGGCGGTGACGTGCGTCCGGTGGACCGGTAGAGGCAGACCAGGTCGTCGAGCGCCTCGCCGATGCCGACGCCGTGCTCGCCCCGCGCGCGGCCGAGCTCCCAGGCGGCGTGCACCGGGTCGGTGTCCTGCAGCACCGCCACGGCCAGCGCGTCGACGGCCGGGTGGTACCAGTCCGACGGTCGGCGCCACACCGAGCCGACGCTCTCCTCGCGCCACCGCTCCCGCAGGCCCTCGGGCAGGGCGTGCCCGTCCTTGCCGATGTTGGTCGTCACGCCGTGTGAGAGGGGCCCCGGGGCGGATCGTGACGCGGGTCTAGGTGTTTTCACCCGCTCGACGCGCGTACGCATCACCCGTCGGTGCGTGGCTCCGGGAGGGCGCGCCGGGCCGCCGGTGCGCCCGGCGTGTGCCGGGCGCTGCGTCGTCGCAGGTGCCGCGGGTCGGAGCGGCGTCGCACGGCCCTCGTCGCACAGGCCTGCGACCTGCGCAAGCGCTTGCCTCGGCCGGGTAGCCAGGACCCGGCGTCCTGTTCATCCGATCGGTCGGATATGGCACCCTGTCAGGCGAGGGCGCCCCCTGGTCGGCGGCCCGACGAGCACCTGACAGGGACGTGGCGTGACGGACGGCGGGAGCGGGAGCGGGGTCATCGAGGATGACGCCGCGCTGCTGCGTGCCACCCGTGCCGGTGACGCCGACGCGTTCGGCCACCTCTACGAGCGGCACGCGGGTGCGGCGCTCGTCGTCGCCCGGCAGTACACCGACTCCGCCCCCGATGCCGAGGACGTCGTCTCCGACGCCTTCGCCAACGTCCACCGGGCGCTGCTCGGCGGGCACGGTCCCGACGCCGCGTTCCGTGCCTACCTCTTCACGGTGGTGCGCCGCGTCGCCGCCGTGCACCGCACCGCCGGGCGTCGCACCGAGCCGACCGACGACGTCGCGACCCTCGAGACCGCCTCGGCGCCCGTCGCGGACGCCGAGGAGCCGACGATCGCCGGGTTCGAGCGCAGCGTCGTCGCACGGGCCTTCCGCTCGCTGCCGGAGCGCTGGCGCGAGGTGCTGTGGCACAGCGAGGTCGAGGGTCTGACGCCCGCGCAGATCGCGCCCCTCATCGGGCTCAGCGCCAACAGCACGGCCGCGCTCGCGTACCGGGCCCGGGAGGGCCTGCGCCAGGCGTACCTGCAGCAGCATCTGCAGGACCCGCTCGACGACGGCTGCCGTGCGGTCGCCGGCCGGCTCGGAGCGCACGTGCGGGGCGGGCTCGGGGTCCGCGACACCCGGCAGGTCGAGGAGCACCTCGACGGCTGCGGGGAGTGCCGCGCGCTGGCCCTCGAGCTCGGCGACGTCAACCACGGCATGCGCGCGGTGGTCGCGCCGCTCGTGCTCGGCCTCCTGGGTCTCGGCGCGCTCGCGCACGAGCTGCCCGTGGGCGGGGGGCTCGCTGCCGGCGCGGCAGCCCTCGGCGCGCAGGGTGGTGCCGGCG
>JAEWEJ010000249.1 GCA_023389455.1 Actinomycetes bacterium
ACCCCGACGCTGCCGCCGCGGTGGGTGACGTCGTCGACGCGCTCGCGCAGCACCTGGGCCGGCCCGTCACGGTCGGCTACGGGTCGGGATCCCACCCGCGCGTGCCGGTCGCGGTGGCGGCGGCGCGTGCCGGCCTCGCACCGGGCGGGCGCGTCGTGGTCGCGTCCTACCTGCTCGCGCCCGGGTACTTCCTCGACCGCGTGCACGAGGCCGGCGCGGACGTCGTGGCAGCGCCCCTGGCGCCGGACCCGCGGCTCGCCGCGATCGCGATCGACCGGTACGACGAGGTCAGCGGGCAGGCGGCGGCGTCGTGGCCCTCGCCGCAGCGGGCGGCCGGCGCGCGCCGCTGAGCCCGTCGGGCCGCGCACCGCTCGGACGACGTGGACCGTCACGACGCCCGCGGTGGAGGCCGACGCCCGGTCGTGGGATCGTCGACGGCACCACCACCCCGAGAGCAGGTCGAGTGAGAGCCATGAGCGACCCGGTCCGTCCGGAGACCGTCCCCGCACCTCCCGGCGGGCCGCGCCTCGTCTCCGTCGTCGTCCCGGTGCGTGACGACGCGGCGCACCTCGACGCCTGCCTCACCCTGCTGGCTCACCAGACCCGGGTCCCCGACGAGGTCGTCGTCGTGGACAACGCGTCCACCGACGACACCGTGGCGGTCGCGCTGCGGCACGGGGCGCGCGTGGTGCACGAGCCGTGCGTCGGCATCCCCGCCGCGGTGGCGACCGGGTACGACGCGGCCCGCGGCGACGTGCTGCTGCGCCTCGACGCCGACTCCCGCCCCGGGCCCGGGTGGGTCGAGCACGCGGTGCGCGTGCTCGACGACCCCGACGTGGAGGCGGTCAGCGGGTGGGGACGGTTCGACGTGCCCCGGCCCTGGGGGGGCCTCCTCGCGACGGTGTACCTCGGGTCGTACTACCTGCTCGGCGCGCTCGCCGCGGGCCACGGCGTGATCTGGGGGTCGTCGGCCGCGCTGCGTGCCGAGTCGTGGCGCCGCGCCCGCGCGCACGTGACCCGCACCGAGGACGTGCACGACGACCTGGACCTGGCGATGGCGCTCGGCCCCGGTGCGCGGGTGGTCGTGGACCGCTCGTGGAGGGTCGGCGTGTCGGCGCGCTCCGTGCGCCCCGGCCGGCAGTGGGTGCCGCGGTTCGGGCGGGCCTTCCGCACGCTCGGTCGCCAGTGGCGGGTGGTGCCGCCGTGGCGGCGCTGGGAGGTGCGGCTGCGCGGCTCCGCCGCCGGCGGCCCCCGACGGGTCGAGCCCTGACGGGCCGCCGTCCGCTCGTCACCGGGGCGCGGGGTCCAGGGCGTCCTGACCCTGCGTCGTCCACTGCACCATCAGCAGCGTGGCGTCGTCCTGCAGCGTGCCTGCGTGGTGCTCGAGGATCGCCGCCACCACGCGCCGGGTGACCTCCGGCAGCGGCATGCCCACGGCGGCGGTCCGCTGCAGCACGTCGACGAGCCCGCCGAGCCCGAACGCGCGTCCCGTCCCGTCGCGGGCCTCGGTGATCCCGTCGGTGTACACGACGACGGTGTCGCCCCGCTGCAGGTGCTCCTCGCCGACCGTGGTGCTCCGCACGTCGATCCCCAGCAGCGGGCGGCGTCCCTCCTCGAGGTGCTTGACGACCTTGCCGGCCCGCAGCAGCAGGGGAGCGGGGTGGCCGGCGGCGAGGTACCGCAGCCGGCCGGTCGTCAGGTCGAGGTCGGCGGCGACCCCGGTGGCGAAGACGCGCCCGCCGAAGTGCTCCACGATCGTGCCGTGCGCAGCCTCCACCTGCTCGAACAGGCCCGCGCCGCTGCGCCGGGCAGCGCGGTACGCGGAGACCGCAGCCGCCACCGCCAGGCCCGCGCGCAGGTCGTGGCCCGTCGCGTCGATCACGGCGAACTGGGCGCGGGTCGCGCTCAGCGCGTAGTCGAAGAGGTCGCCGCCCATGTCGTGCGCCGGCTCGATGCGTCCCGCGACCAGCACCCGGTCCGTGCCCGCCGTCCCTGGCGGCAGGAGCCGGCGGACCAGCTCGCCCCGTGCGCTGCGCGGACGGGCGGCGCGCACCTGCTCCAGCGTGTCGCCGTACGCGTCGAGCGCCGTGACCAGGTGGCCGAGGTAGTGGGCGAGCCACCAGCAGTGACGGTGCAGGTTGGGGTCGTCGAGGTCCGCCGGGTCGGCCAACATGACGTCGAGCACACCGACGCGCTCGGCGCCGTCCACGACCGGCACCCACAGGCGTGCCTGCCCGTCCTCACCGAGGGCCGGCTGCGTCTGCAGCAGCCGGAACGCCCGCCCGGGCAGGGTCCCGTCCACCGACAGCGGCGCGCGGCCGTGACCCGGGCCCCCGGGCACGGGGACCAGGCGGGCCCCGTCGTCCGCGAGGTACAGCACCGGCACGACGCCCAGGTGCTGCGCGGCCGCGGCGAGCGCGGCGGGCAGGGCGTCCGGGGGCGCCAGGTGCGTGTCGCGCAGCAGCGTGACCAGCGCGGCGAGCGGGCCGCCCTCGGGCTCGGCGGCCTGCAGGGGGCGTGAGTAGGGGGCGCGGTCGCTGCCGGTGATCCGGTCGAGCTCCTCGTTGACCGCCAGCGCGACCCGGTCCCGCTCGCGCACGGGCAGGTCCGCCGTCCCGTCGAGGAACTCGGCGAGGTCGGCGGGTCCCGCCTGGCCGCCGAGCGCGAAGTACCGGACCCACAGCTCCTCCGGCCGTAGGCGGGTGCGCCCGAAGGTGGCGCGGATCCGTCGACGCTGGCGGTCGGGGGAGGTGGTCAACGCCCGGCCACCCGGTGCGCGTGCTCCGTGAGCAGGTGGGTCGCGACCTGGTGGACGCCGGTGCGCTCCTGCTCGGCCCGCGCCGCCAGGTGGGCGAGCGCGGCCCGCTCCGTCAGCCCGTCACGTCCCATGAGCAGCCCGGCCGCGCGCTGCAGGGCGTCACGCCGTGCCAGCACGGTCCGCACGTCCTGCGACAGCCGCCCCGCGTCCCGGAAGGTCCGGGCGCTGGCCAGCAGGAGCGCGCCCTGCGCGGCGAACAGGTTGAGCGTGGTCTCGTCCCGGGCCCCGAACGCGTGCGGCTCGTGCGCGTAGAGCTTGAGGGAGCCCACCGCCAGGTCCCCCGCCACCATCGGCGCGCTGAGCACCGCCGCGACGTCCAGCGCGGCCACCTCCTGCGCCCAGCGCGGCCAGCGCGGGTCGGTGGCAACGACGTCGACCCGCACCGCACGGCGGGTCAGCCACGCGGTGAGGCAGGGGCCTTCCGCCAGGCGGTACTGCACCGCGTCGGCGGCCTCGACCAGCGTGCCCGTGGCCGCCGTCGTCGTGCCTCCGTGGCCCTCGTCGCGGTCGCGGTCGACCGCCGTCACGCCCGCACCGCACGCCGCGGGCACGGCCTGCAGGAGGGTGGCCGTGAGCAGGTCGAGGACCTGGTCGACCGCGCGGTCCGTCAGCATCAGACCGGACGCGCGGGCCACCACGTGCTCCAACGGTGCACCGGCCATGTTCGCGCCCCCTCGTGCGGGCCACGTCGTCGTCCTGCCGCACCCTTCGACCATAGGACGGGCCGCGCGCTGGCGCCGCTCGTCCGGGGGCGATGGACGGGCGTGCGCACACCGGACTATTGCGACACACTTGCGGCAACGTCGGCACCAGGGGGGTCCGTGCGCAGAGCATCGAACGTGTCAGCAGCAGCCGTCGTCGGGTTGGCCCTGGTGGCCTGCTCCGACCCGTCGGGCCCCGGGGGTGATGCCGAAGGCCCACGGACGGTCCGCCTCGCGGAGTACGAGGAGTACGCGACGCTGAACCCGCTCGACACCATGTACGGCATCACCTCGAAGCTCTACGACGGCCTGTACTCCGTCGCGGCGGACGGCACGATGGCGCCCGACCTGGCGACCGCCGCCCCGGAGGTCGAGGTCGACGAGTCGTCGACCCGCTGGACGGTGCAGCTCCAGGACGGGGTCGAGTTCTCCGACGGCACCTCCCTCGACAGCCAGGACGTGGCCGCCACCTACCGCGCGATCGTCGACCCGGCGTACGCGTCCCCGCTCGCGTCGGCCTTCCCGTTCCTCACGGACGTCACCGCGCCCGACAGCACGACCGTGCAGTTCACGCTCTCGGAGCCGTACGCGGCGTTCCCGACAGCCCTCACGGTGGGCATCGTGCCGTCCGAGCGGCTGACGGGCACCGTGCTCGACTCACCGCTGAACCGCGAGCCCGTGGGGTCGGGGCCGTACGCGCTCGACGAGTGGCGGGCGGGGGACTCGCTCACGCTCGTCGCCTCGGACACCTACCGCGGCGAGCGCCCGGACGTGGAGCGCATCGTCGTCGCGTTCGTGGCCGACGAGAACGTGCGGTCCCAGCGGCTGCGGGCGGGGGACTTCGACGGGGCACAGCTGCCGCCCCGGGCGGCGCAGGAGATCGACGGCGTCGACGGCATCACCGTGTTCACGAACCCGACGGCGGACTACCGCGCGGTGACCCTGCCGCCAGGGGTGGTCGCCTTCCGCGACCCGGTCGTGCGGCGGGCCCTGAACCTCGCGGTCGACCGTGAGGCGATGGTCGAGGGCATCCTGCGCGGCTACGGGCACGCGGCCGCCACCCCGTTCACGGCGGCGCAGGGCGACGTGTTCGACCCTGACCTGCAGTACGCCTACGACCCGCGGGAGGCCGCAGCGCTGCTCGACTCCGCCGGGTGGGTGCCCGGCGCCGACGGCGTCCGGGCCAAGGGCGGCGAGCCGCTGTCGTTCACCATCATGTACTTCGCGGAGGACACGCTGCGCCGCGACCTCGCCCTCGCCGTCGCCTCGGACCTGTCCGCCGTCGGCGCGCAGGTCGCCGCGGAGGCCGTCGACTCGCCCGGCGCCGCGGCCGGGATGGGCACGAAGGCGTTCGTGCTGGGCGGCGGGGACCGGCCCTACGACCCCGACACCCAGGTGTACACGGCCCTGCACTCGTCGTACGCGCCGCACGACCCGCAGGACGCCTACAGCAACCCGTCCGGGTACGCCGACCCGCGCGCCGACGCCCTGCTCGACGCCGGGCGCCGCAGCGTGGACCCGCAGGTGCGCACGCAGACGTACCGGGATCTGCAGGACGTCCTGGTGGCGAACCCGCCGATGATCACGCTCGTGACGCTCGAGCACACCTACGCGGCGCGTGGCCTGGACGACTACACCGGGGTCGAGCACGTCGTCGAGCCGCACGAGCACGGGGTCGCCTGGGGCCCGTGGTGGAACATCGAGCAGTGGCGGGTCGCGTCGTGAGCGACGCCCCCGCCGCCGCCAGCAGCACGGGGACCGGCGCAGAGCCCGGCGCGGCGAGCGGCGCGGCGCCCCGCGTGCAGGCCGTCGTGCTCCTGGTGCTGCGCCGCGCCCTGTGGGCGGTGCCGCTCGTCCTCGCCGTCAGCGCACTGGTGTTCCTGCTGGCCTCCCTGACTCCCGCGGACGCCACCTCCGGGTTCCTCGGCGCGCGTGGCGAGTTCGTCGACGCCGGCACCCGCGAGGCCGTGCGCGAGCTGCTCGACCAGGGCGCCTGGTGGCAGGCGTGGCTCGCGTGGTGGCAGGGCGCCGTGACCGGCGACTGGGGCACGTCGACGATCCTGCGGACCCCGGTCGCCGAGACCCTGGTCGCGCGGGTGCCGTGGACGGCCCTGGTCATGACGGCGGGCCTCGCGCTGGGCGCCCTGATCGCGGTCCCGCTCGCCGTCGCGGCGGCGCGCCGGCCGGACGGGCCGCTCGGCACGGTGCTCACGGCAGTGGCCTGGGTGCTGTCCGCCGCCCCCGCGTACGTCGTGGGGCTCGGTCTGCTCCTGGTCCTCGCGATCGTCCTGGGGTGGTTCCCCGCCGGCGGGCTCGCGCCGCCCGGGGAGCCGCTGACGGCCGGGACCGTCGCGCGCCACGCCGTCCTGCCGTCCCTGGCCGTCGGGCTGTCCCAGGTGCCCTGGATCGCCCTGCACCTGCACGCCGCGCTGGTCGGGGCGCGGTCGTCGGACGCCGTCCTCGCCGCCCGGCTGCGCGGCCTGGCACCGCGCACCGTGACGTCGCGGCACCTGCTGCCCGTGGCGGTCGTGCCGCTGCTCGCGCTGCTCGGCACGCGCCTGCCCGAGCTGGTCGTCGGTGCCGCGCTCGTCGAGACGGTCTTCTCCTGGCCCGGCCTCGGCCAGGCGATGGTCGACGCCGCGGTGGGGCGCGACCTCGCGCTGCTCGCGGGCACGACCGTGTGCCTCACCCTGCTGGTGCTGCTGGGCAACCTGCTGGCCGACGCCGCGCTGGTGCTCGCCGACCCGAGGGTGCGGCCCGATGAGCTCTAGCCCCACGAGCCCCGGGCCCACGAGCCCCGGGCCCACGAGCCCCGGCCCGACGGGTTCCGGAGGCACGAGCGCCGACGCCCTGAGCGCCACCCCGGTCGCCGGCCCGGTCGCCGCCACGCACCGCGCCGACGACGCCCTCGCGCACGTCGTCCCGTCGTGGCGACCGGCCCCGACGACCGCGGCGACGGCGTCGGTCACCCGTCCGCAGCGGCCGCGCCGGTGGCCGGTCGTGGTGGGCGGCCTGGTCGTGCTGTACGCGCTCGTGGTCCCCGCGGTCGCGGGCCTCACGGGGTGGTGGGGCGGCGGTGCGACGGGCTCCGTCGACTACGTCACCGGCACCACCGCCCCCACGTGGACCCACCCGTTCGGCACGGACGTCGCCGGCCGTGACCTGTTCGTGCGGTGCGCGCGGGCCCTGCAGGTCTCCCTGCTCGCCGCGCTCGTCGGGGCGGTCGCGGCCGCGGTCGTCGGCACCACGCTGGGGGCCACCAGCGCGATGCTCGCCGGACGTGCGGACCGGCTGCTCATGCGCGCCGTCGACGGCGTCGCCGCGGTGCCGCACCTCCTGCTCGGGATCATCATCGCGACCGTCTACCGCGGCAGCCTGTGGACCGTCGTGCTGGTCGTCGCCCTGACGCACTGGACAGGCACGACACGCCTCGTGCGCGGCGAGGTCCTGTCGTTGCGCGAGCGCCCGTGGGTCCGTGCCGCCACCGCCCAGGGGTACACCCGCACCCAGGTGCTGCGTCACCACGTGCTGCCGCACGTCGGTGCGCAGGTCGGCGTCGCCACCGCGCTCCTGGTGCCGCACGCGGTGTGGCACGAGACCACGCTCACGTTCCTCGGGCTCGGCATGCCGCCGCACCAGGCGTCCCTCGGCTCGCTGATCGAGCTGGCCCAGCAGTCGGTCCTGTCCGGCGCGTGGTGGACCCTGGCCGCACCGGCGGGCCTGCTCGTCCTCGTGACCGTGTGCCTGGGCGCGGCCCTGCACCGGGAGCACCGTCATGGGATCTGAGCTGCCCGCCGTCCTGCGCGCGCGAGGTCTGCACGTCGCCGTCGACGGGCACCACCTCGTGCGCGGTGTCGACCTCGATCTCGTCCCGGGGGACCTGCACGTGGTGGTCGGGCGTTCCGGGGCCGGCAAGACGCTCCTGCTGCGTGCCCTGACCGGCACGCTGCCCCCGGGTGCCCAGGTGGCCGGCACCGCACGGCTGGGCACCGGCGCCGACGTCGTCGACCTGCTCGCCGCCGACGCGCCCACGTTCCGGCGGAGCGTCTACGGGCGGCTGGTCGGCGTCGTGCCGCAGGCGGCCGCGACGTCGTTCACCCCCGTCCGCACCCTGCGGGCCCAGCTCACCGAGGCGGCCGTGGCGCTCGGTGCGGTCTCGGGGCGGCTGCTCCCGGGGCACCCGCACCTGCGACGGGCGTCGGTCCGGCGGCACGTCGAGGAGCTCGCGACCGCCGCGGGCCTCGACGTCACGCTGCTCGACCGCTACCCGCACCAGGTCTCCGGCGGGCAGGTCCGCCGCGCGGCGGTGGCCGCAGCGCTCGCGGGCCACCCGCCGGTCCTGCTGGCCGACGAGCCGGCCGGCGGGCTGGACGCCGAGGCCGGCGCGCTGCTCGCCACGATGCTGCGCACCTACGCACGGGCGGGTCACGCGGCGCTGCTCGTGACGCACGACGTGGAGCTCGCACGCACCTACGGCGACACGATCAGCGTGGTCGCCGACGGGCAGGTGGTCGAGCGGGGCGCCGCGCGCGACGTCCTGGACGACCCGGTGCACCCCGTGACGCGCACGCTCGTGCGTGCGCGGCTGGGCGGGCGGCGTCAGGCGGCACCGCCGGCACCCTCGGCCGCTGCCCACCCCCTGCTCCTCGACGGTGTGACCGCCGGGTACGGGGGAGCGCTCGTGCTCACCGGCGTCGACCTCGTCGTGCGCCCGGGCGAGGTCGTCGGGGTGGTGGGCCCGTCCGGGGCGGGCAAGTCGACCCTCGCGGGTGTCGCCGCGCTGATGCACCGCCCCGACGCGGGGACCGTGCAGGTCGCCGGGACGACGGCGCGCGACGTGGGCGCCCGCGTGCCGGCCGCGCTGCGGCGTCGCGTCGGGTGGGTGCAGCAGGAGCCGCGCGGGGCCATGGACCCACGCCTGACGCTGCGCCGCTCGATCACGTTGCCGCAGACCCTGGCGGCATGGCCACCGGGCACCGCGCCGGAGGCCGCCGAGGACCTGGCCGCGGCGGCGGGCCTGGACGTCGCGCTGCTCGAC
>JAEWEJ010000192.1 GCA_023389455.1 Actinomycetes bacterium
CGGCGGGCCACGCGCGCAGCACGACGACGCCGACGACGAGCGCGGCACAGGCGGCCGCGAGCCACACGCCGAGCACCGCGGGCAGCGGCGCCGTGCGCGGCAGGAGCAGCCCGAGGGCGACCACCACGAGCCAGGTGACGTCCGAGACGAGCGCCGCGACCGGCCGCCCCGACGCGACCGCCCCGAACCGCACGAGGTCCTGCGTGCACGCGACCACCGTGGCGATCCCGACCACCACGGGCAGCAGCGGCGACCGCGCGCCCGACACGAGCCACGCGACGCCCGCCACCACGAGGGCGGTCGGGAGGGCCGCGAGCAGCGCGCCACCCAGCAGTGCGCGGGTGAGGTCGTGGGCCGAGCGCGCGTCGGGCTGCAGCGAGAGCCGGTTGCCGTACCCCGAGCGGACGACGCCCAGCGTGAAGGTGAGGACCGAGTAGGCCAGCGAGAACCGGCCGAAGTCCGGGACGTCGAGGACGCGCGCGACCATGACGACCGCGAGCACGTTGGAGACGCTGGACGCCGCCTGGTCGGCGAGCGAGACACCGCGCCGCCGCCAGCGGCCGCCGGTGGGCGCGGAGGTCACGCTCGTGCGTCGTCGTCGTGACCGGACGCGGCTCCTTCGACGGCCTCGGGCACCGGGCTCTCGTCGCAGGACATGAGCGTTGCCGCCGCCTCTTCGGGGCCCCGGTCCGCGGGCTCGTCGAGACCTGACGCCGCCGCGTCGTCCATCGGCGCTGCCTCGCCGGCGGCGCTCCCGACGGACGCAGGGTCCGCCGACTCATCGACGGGCGCTTCGGCTGTGGGCTCCGGGAGGTGCTCCGACGTGCGCGCGACGCCGTGACCCTCCCCCGGGGGCCCGGTCAACGCGCGGGAGGACCGCGCCAACGGCGCCTCGGCGGCGTGGGCGGCGGGTCCGCGGCGCCGGACCCCCCGCACCACCGGCCTCGCCGAGCCGCTCACGAGATCACCGCGACGTACGCGGTTGAGCGTCACACCGAGGACGTTCGCACCCGCCTGGCGCAGCATCTGCACCGCGCTGCGCAACTGCGCCCGCGTGACGTGGCCGACGTCGGCGACGAGGAGGACGCTCGGCGCCGCACGCGCGACCACCAGTCCGTCCGCCACCGTCAGCAGCGCCGGGGTGTCGATGACGACGACGTCGTAGCGACGCTCCAGCTCGCGCAAGAGCTCGCTCGTCGTCGAGGAAGCCAGCAGCTCCGTCGGGTTCGGCGGGCGCCGACCGGCCGGCAGCACGTCGAGCTCGTCGCGCCAGGTCCGCACGACGTCGTCGAGGTGCTCGGTGCCCGCGAGCACCTCGACGAGACCCGCCACCCCGTCCATCGCGAGCGTGTGGGTCAGCTGCGGTGAACGGACGTTGGCGTCCACCAGGCAGACGCGCGCGCCGCCGCGCGCCACCCCGAGGGCGAGGTCGATCGCGATCGCGGTCCGCCCCTCCCGTGGCACGGCCGACGTGACCGCCACGACGCCGTGCGAGTGCTGACGTCCGACGTACTCGATGTTGGCCCGCAGCACCCGCATCGCCTCGGCCGTCGGGCTGAACGGGTCGGTGTCCGCCACGAGACCCACGCTGCGCCGACGACGACGCGGCACGCGACCCAGCACCGGGAGCTGCACGAGGTCCTCGACGTCCTCCTCCCGGCGCACCTTGTTGTCCGCGAGCTGCCGCAGCGCCGCGTAGCCGATACCGGCGACGAGACCCGCGAGCAGGCCGAGCGCCAGGTTGACGCGCGGACGCGGCGAGACGGGCGCGGCGGGCACCGCTGCGCTCTCGACGATGGTCCCGGAGATGGTCGAGGCACCGGTCGCGTCACGCGGCGAGAGTCGGCCGGACGCGGCGACGAGCTCGCGCGCGACCGCGTCGGCGATCGCGGCTGCCTCGCGTGCGTCGGGTCCGGTCACGGCGATGCGCACCAGGGACGTGTCGGTCGCGACGCTCGCGGTGATCCGGCGGGCGAGCTCCCGCGCGTCGACGTCGAGGTCGAGGTCGTCGATCACGGCGTCCAGCACGTACGGGACACGGGCGAGCTCGACGAACGTCGCCACCTGCCGCTGGGAGTACGTGCCGCCCTGGACCAGCACTCCGAGGTCGGCGCCACCGGAGACCGTGAAGTACACGCGAGCCGACGCGCGGAACGTCGGCGCTGTGGAGGCGGTGAGCGCGACCGCCGCCCCGATCCCGAGGAGCACGCACAGCGCGACCCCCCACCAGCGCTGCCGGAGGATCCGCCCCCACTCCCTCAGCTCCACCAGGTCAGCCCTCCGCGCACGCCTCTGCCCGCCTCGACCACGGGACGCGTCATGCTCCCACACCCCCTCCGTACGGGGGCCGTTCCGGCGGGCGAACTCCGCCCCCGGTAGCACCACGCGCCCGCTCGGTGCGTGAGAGTTTCGTGAGACCGCGATACCACCCGATCTCGTGACGACCAGCCGGGTGACCAGGCCGCACGCCTGTTTCACCCTGACGGGTCGGCGCGGGCCGGGAGGACGCCGCGTTGACTGGGCGTTCTGCGGCCCCCACACTCGGCGTCGAGATCGGATCGTGACCTTTCGAGGGGAACTGCCGTATTCGGCAGACAGGAGATCGCATGAGGGACCGCCGACGGACGCAGCAGAGACCGGCGCGACACCGGGGCACCCCCGGGCGGGGACGCACCGGGACGCGCCGCACCCTTGTGGGCGCGCTCTGCGTGATGGCGCTCGTCGTCTCGCTCGGTCGTACCACCGACGCCGCAGTCGCGGCCACGACGACCGTCTCCGTGACGGCCTCCGACATGACGTACACGAACTCCCGGGAGCCGCGGAGCGCGCTCGGGTACAAGAACTTCGCCTTCGCCACCCGCTCGGAGAACGCCACCTACGTGCGGTTCGCGACCCCTGCGGCCCCCGCTCCCCGAGCCACCATCGAGTCGGCGACCCTCGTGCTCCAGGCGCGCACCTCCTCCTCGAAGGACCGCGCCCTGCTCGTACGGACCGTCGGGACCTCATGGCGCGAGGCCACCCTCACGCACCAGAACCGACCGCAGGCGACGGGCCGGCCCGTCAACACCCCGGCCGCCGTGACCGCAGGCACCACGGTCCGCATCCCCGTCGACCCTGCTGCGGTGAAGCCGGGCGGAGCGACGGCGTTTGCACTCTCCTTCGACCGACCCGACCCCAGGGTGAGCTTCTGGAGCGACGCGCGCCGGACGGCGCGACTCGAGCTGAAGTACCGGCTGTCCGACACGTCGGCCACGGCCACGCCGACGGCGACGACCAGCCCGACCTCGACACCGCGCGCGACGCCGTCGACCACGCCCAAGGCGACCCCCACACCGACGAGAACGCCCACTGCCACGCCCACGCCCACGCCTTCGGCGACGGCCGCGCCCACGAAGGCGCCGACGGCAGCACCGGCCCCGACGACGGCGCCGGTCACCAGCGCCGGGTCCGTCCTCCCGTACGCCCTGGCGACGGGCGGATCGAAGAAGGTGTGGGCGCACTACTTCCCGCCCTACCCGGTCTCGCTCGACAACCGGCCCGCCGACCAGGACTACTACACGCGCAACTACCTCGACCCCGCCGGTGAGGGTGGCAAGTTCGCCGCGGTCGGCGGACTCCTGCGTGACCGCCCCCTGCCCCGCTCCCCGCTCTCGGGGGACTGGGCGCTGAACGACATGACGACCGAGGTCAAGCAGGCTCGGTCGGCGGGGATCGACGGCTTCACCGTCAACATCCTGGGCATCACTGGCGCCAACTGGGACCGCACGCTCGACCTCGTCGCGGCGGCCGAGCGGACCGGTGGGTTCACGATCGTCCCGAACATCGACACCAACGCCAGCGGCGTCGAGGCGGGCACGGCGAGCCTCGCGGCGGCGATCGCGCCGTTGCTGCGCAGCAGCGCGGCCGAGCGGCTGCCCGACGGGCGGGTCGTCCTGTCGTCCTTCAAGGCCGAGGGCAAGCCCGTGCAGTGGTGGTCCGAGCTCTTCAGGACGCTCGAGCAGAAGCACGGGGTCCGTGTCGCCTTCACGGCCGTGCTGCTCGACTCGTCGTCGGCCAACATGGAGGCGTTCGCGCCGATCAGCTGGGCCCTGAGCAACTGGGGGGTCCGCAACCCCGGCAAGGCCCAGGCCGCCGCCGACTACGCCGCCCGGGCGCACGCGCTGGGCGTGAGGTGGATGGCACCCGTGGCGGTCCAGGACGTCCGCCCGACCCAGGGCATCTACGACGAGGCCGCGAACACGGAGACCCTCGAGGCCACGTGGCGCAACGCCATCGACGACGGTGCGGACCTGGTGCAGCTCGTCACCTGGAACGACTACTCGGAGTCCACCTCGTTCGCCCCGTCCGCGGCCCACGGGTGGACGTTCCTCGACGTCTCCGGCTACTACCAGAGCGAGTTCAAGTCCGGGAAGGTCCCCGCGGTCACCCAGGACGCCCTGTACGTGACCCACCGCGTGCACCCCGTGGACAGCCGCGCGGCGCAGCAGAGCGACCTCGCGACCGTGCGCAGCGACGCGAACGCCACCAAGCCGCGCGACACCGTGGAGGTGCTCTCGTTCCTGACGGCTCCGGCTGACGTGACCGTGACCGTGGGCGGACGCCAGCAGACGGTGCGCGTGGGGGCGGGCGTGTCCCGCACCACGGTGCCGCTGGCCGCGGGCTCGGTCTCCGCCGTGGCCCGCCGCAACGGCGCCACGGTCTCCCAGGTCAGCTCACCGTTCAGCGTGGTGTCACGGCCGGACGTGCAGGACCTGCAGTACTACGGCGTCGCCAGCCTGCGGAACCGCTGAGCCGGTGGGGGGTGCGGGCGGATCACGGCCCGCACCCCCCACCGACGTCAGTCGGGGAAGCGCGCCCGCAGCACCTGCGGCTCGGGTTGACCGACGACCATCCCGGCCGGCACGTCGGAGCGCACGACGGTCCCCGGCGTGACGACGGCCGAGGTGCCGATCTCGACACCGCCGAGCACGATGCACCGCGTCGTCACCCACGCTCCGGCGCGGACGACCACCGGGCGCGCGACCACCTTCATGTCGCGCCGGGCGTCGTGCGAGCCGGTCGTCACGAACGTCTCCTGGGACAGCACCACGTCGTGCTCGAGGAGGACGCGCTCACGGTTGGAGATCCAGACGCCCTCGCCGATCCAGCAGTCGTCACCGACCTCGAGGTTCCACGGGAACCGCACCCGCACCCGTGGCCGGATGACGACCCCTGTGCCGATGCGCGCACCGAACCGCCGCAGCACAGCGGCCCGCAGCGCGGAGGAGGGCTGCAGCGTGTTGCTCACGACCGCCCACTCCGCCAGGCGCCACAGCGCGACGTGCCAACCGGGGCGGCCCCATCCGGTCGGCGCGGGCGGGACCTTCGCCAGCGGGATCACACGGGGCTGACCGTCCATGGCGCACCTCCTCCTGCGGTCGCGTACTCGTCGAGCAGCCGGTCGGCCAGGGCCGCGAGGCCGAACTCCTGCTCCGCCAGATCCCGCGCGGCAGCACGTCCGGCGGTCCCCTGACCGACGAGGTCCGCGACCGCGGTGGCGAGGGCGCCGGGCGTCGCCGCGGCGACACGGGCGCCGTCGCTCGACGCGACGATCGACGCGAGGCCGCATGACGGGTCGACCACGACGGGGGTGCCGACCGAGAGCGCCTCGAGCACCACCATGGGGAACGGCTCCGCCTCGCTCGGGAGCACCAGCACGTCCAGGCCCGCCAGCACGCGCGGCACGTCCTGCGGCGGAACGGCGCCCCGGTACTGCACGTCGACGTCCGGGTGGTCCGCGAGCCAGCGCCGCAGCGAGTCGAGGTCACCGCCGTCGGGGCCGACGACGACACCGCGGAAGCGCCCCGGGGCACGCCGCGTGAGCTCCAGCATCCCCTCGGCCCAGGCGAGCACGCGCTTGCGCGGGTGGAGCCGGGAGCAGAAGCCGACCACGTGGACGTCACCGTCCGACCCGCCCCCCGCAGCGGCAGGCGGCACGGCGTTGCGGACGGCGACGAGGCGGAGCCCGGGCGCGACGTCACCGAGCGCAGCACGCTCGGTGTCCGTGAGGGTCAGCGCGAGTGCCGCACCACGCAGGACGGGCCGCGTCAGCAGCGCGTCGTACACGGCGAGCACACGCGAGCGCGCCGGCTTGATCATGCCGTGCGTCTGCACGACGTAAGGGACGCGGAGCACGCGGCACAGGAGCGCCGCGGGCATGGTCGTGAGGTCACGTGCCAGGTGCACGTGGACGAGCTCCTGGCGGCGCGCGTGCCGCAGCACCCACAGCAGCACACCGGGGCTGACGAGCGTGCCGAACGACGACCGCCACCACCGGGCCCGGCGCAGCACGTGCCGCACGCGGCCGTCCGCCGGACGCCAGCGCCCGTCCCATCCCGACACGAGCGTCACGTCGGCCCGGTCGGCGAGAGCCGCCGTCTGTGCGAGCGCGACGGTCGTGGGCCCGCCGTACGTCCCGTCCGCCGCGACCAGCGCGACCACGTGCGCCAGGCGCGCCGGCCGCGTCACGCCGCCACCGCGTCGTCGAGGGCGCCCAGCTCACGGGACCAGCGCACGAGGAAGGCCGCCGCGACGAGCACGCGGACCGCCGCCAGCGCGGTGTACGCGACGACGAACCAGCCACCCGCGCCCAGCAGCAGGAACACGAGGCAGAACACGCCGTAGTCCGCGGGCAGGAGCGCCACGGCCCGCAGCGTGGAGGGTGCTCGACCGGGCCCGCCGGCACGGGTGCGCTTCAGCAGCTCGGTGAGCGTGCCGCCGACGAACGTGACGACGGCCGCGAGCTGGAACACGAGCGGCACCAGCAGCCAGGTCGACCCGGGCGCCGTGTCGAACCGGTACCAGGAGACGAGCACGGCGGCGTGGACCGCGACCATCTTCCCGGCGTCCACGACGTGGTCCAGCCACTCCCCCTGGGGGCTGGAACGACCGGTCAGCCGCGCGACCTGACCGTCCGCGGAGTCCAACGCGAACCCGAGCGCGAGGAGGAACCACACGAGCACACCCGTGGACAGGTCGGGCCGTCCGACGGCGAGGACGACGACACCCGCACCCGTGCTCAGGACGCTCAGACCGGTGACCCCGTTGGGGGAGACGCCCGCCCGCGCGAGGACCACGGCCAGTGCGCGCCCCGCCGGGCGGTTCACCCAGCGGGAGTAGAGCGAGACACCGGCCTTGCGCTTCTGCGCCGACGCCAGACTCTCCCAGTCCTGTCGCAGCTCCACCGCCCGCACGCGTCCCACCCCTCCGTCATGACCGGCACCCCGCAGGTGCCGCCGAGACCGTCAGCGTGACACAGGACAGATCGGTCGTTAACGGACATCTTGCGATTCACCCGCGCCCCGCATCGTTTCACCCGATCACGCAGTCCGACATGTCCGTCCTAGGCCGTAATGTCCCACCTGCCGGTCCCCGGCTGCCATCCGTCCCCGAGGTGACCCCATGCGCCGCACCACCACACTCACAAGCGCGGCCGTGCTCGGCCTCGCGCTCGGCATCGTTCTCTCGACCCCTGCCCAGGCGGTCGACGTGCCCGGCGGGTTCACGGCCGACGACCTGCCCACCTGGCAGACCAACGGCACGGTACGCGCACTGACGCCGTCCGCCGCCGGCCTGGTCGTCGCCGGAGGCAGCTTCACGGCGCTGCGACCGCCCGGCACGTCGGAGGGCGACCCGGCCTCCGTCCAGCGCTCCGGCCTGGCCGTCCTCGACGCCGCGACCGGTAGCCCCACCACGTGCGCACCGGCGGTCCGCAACGGCTCCCAGCCCGGCACCGTCCACGCCGCCGTGACGGCACCCGACGGGCGGACCGTGTACATCGGCGGCTCGTTCTCCTCCGTGGCAGGCGTCTCGCGCGGCAACGTCGCCGCCATCGACCTGCCGACCTGCACGGTCGTGGGGAGCTTCACGGCGTCGGCGTCGGGGCCGGTGTACGCGCTCACGGCGACCGACTCCAGGGTCTACCTCGGTGGGCTGTTCACCACCGTCAACGGTCAGCTGCGTCCCCGGCTCGCGGCCGTGACCACCGCGTCCGGCGCCGTGCTGGCCTTCTCCCCGGCCCCCGCCGAGGAGGTCCTGGCGCTCAACGTGGACCCCGCCAACGGCAACGTGCTCGTGGGTGGCCGCTTCTCCGAGATCGACGGCCAGGAGTCGCACGCGCTCGCCGTGCTCGACACGGACGGCGCCCTCGTGCGCGGCTACCCCAAGGGCTTCATCCCCTGGAGCGCCGGCACCGGCCAGCGGAACGGCACGTCCGTCATCAAGAGCATCGCAGTCGACCAGGACGGCTTCTACGTCGGCGCCGAGGGCACCGGCGGTGGCGTGTGGGACGGCCGCGCGGCGTTCGACTGGGGCACGTACCAGCAGCGCTGGCGCGACGGCTGCCTCGGCGCCAACCAGGCCGTGGTCCCCTACAAGGGCATCCTGTACGCCGCCAGCCACGGCCACGACTGCTCGAGCGAGAACGTGTTCGAGGACGGTCAGCGGCACTACTTCTCGGCGCAGTCGACGACGGACAAGAAGTGGATCAACTGGTCGCCCGACGGCAACGACGGCATCGGCGAGGGCATCGGTCCGCGCGCCATGACGATCGCGACGAAGGGCGGCAAGGACTACCTGTGGACCGGTGGCGAGTTCACGAGCATCAACTCGTCCCCGCAGCGCGGCCTGACCCGCTTCACGACCGACCCCGACGTGACCGCGCCGACCATCCCCGGCGCCGCGGTCGTGCAGAGCTACTCCCCCACGGCCAACGTCGTCTCCTGGCGCTCCAGCGTCGACAAGGACGACTCCACGATGCTCTACGACGTCTACCGCAACAACGGCGCGACGCCGATCGGCACCGTGTCCGGCACGAGCACGTACTGGGACCGGACGCAGCTGCAGTACGTCGACACGTCCGTGGTCCCCGGTCAGAGCTACTCCTACCGCGTGACCGCGCGTGACGAGTCGGGCAACGTCTCCAGCAAGAGCGGGGCCCGCTCGGGGACCGTGTCCACCGTGGCCTCGCCGTACGCGTCCCAGGTCGTCGCCGACGGTGCACGGATCTACCTGCGCGGCGACGAGTCCTCGGGCGTGTACGCCGCCTCGCTCGGCAGTGGGAACCGCGGCGGCTACTACTCGGGCACCGTCGGGCGCGACGCACCCGGGGCGACCGAGGACGGCAGCACCGCCGTCACCTTCACCGGTGAGAACACCTCGTTCCTGCACACCGAGTCGCGCGAGACCGGTCCGACGCAGTACACGGTCGAGGCCTGGGTCAACACCACCACGACCCGCGGCGGCAAGATCATCGGGTTCGGCAACCGCGCGTGGACCAACAACCACAACGGGACCAGCTCGAGCTACGACCGCCACGTCTACCTGCGCAACGACGGCCGCGTCGTGTTCGGCGTCTGGACGGGATCGGCGACGACCCTCACCTCGCCGACGGCGATCAACGACGGCAGCTGGCACCACGTCGTGGCCTCCCAGGGCCCTGGCGGCATGAAGCTCTACGTCGACGGTGTGCGCGTCGGCCGCAACACCAACTCCACGGCGCAGGCGTACACGGGCTTCTGGCGGATCGGGGGCGACAGCCTGAGCGGCTGGCCGAACCGTCCGTCGTCGGACTTCCTCGCCGGGACGGTCGACGAGGTCGCGATCTACGACGCGCCCCTGACCCCGCAGCAGGTCGCGGCGCACTACACCGCGACAGGCCGCACGGTGGTCGGTGCCATGCCCGTGCCCACCGACGCGTACGGCGCGGAGGTGCACGGCGACGGGCCGGACGCCTACTGGCGCCTCGGTGAGCAGAGCGGCTCCCTCGCGTACGACAGCTCCGGCAACCTCGAGACGGCCGGCGTGACCGGTGCGGTCACGTGGGGCGCGCCCGGCGCGGTCCTGGGGACGCCCGACACGGCCGCCTCCTTCGCCGGTTCGGCGGGGGCGGGGGTCGCCTCGACGAGCTCGACGGCCTCACCTTCCCGGTGGACCAGCGAGGTCTGGTTCCGGACGACGAGCACGACGGGCGGCAAGCTCATCGGGTTCGGCAGCTCGCAGACCGGCAGCTCGAGCAACCACGACAAGCACCTGTACATGACCAACGACGGCAGGCTGGTGGCCGGCGTCTACACCGGGTCGACCCAGGTCGCGGCGTCCACCGCGGCGTACAACGACGGAGCATGGCACCACGCCGTCGTGACGCAGGGTGAGTCCGGTCTGCAGCTGTACGTCGACGGCGCGGTCGTGGCCGGCAACCCCGTGACGACCAACCAGGCGTACGCCGGGTTCTGGCGGCTCGGGGGCGACACGGTCAGCGGATGGCCGTCGGCGCCGACGTCCGGCTGGTTCGCGGGCGACCTCGACGAGGCCGCCGTGTACTCGCGGGCACTGACGGCGACCGAGGTCGCGTCGCACTGGGCCCTCGGCAGCGGCAACACCGCCCCGGACACCACGCCGCCCAGCGCGGTCGGTGACCTCACCGCCACGGCGGACGGCACCTCGGTCGACCTGACCTGGACCGCGGCCACCGACGACACCGCCGTCACCGCCTACGACGTCCACCGCACGGCCGGCCCCGGCGACCCGATCAGCGCGGCCACCCTGGTCGCCACGGTCACCGCCACCAGCTGGACCGACACCGGACTGGCACCCGGCACGCACCACTACCAGGTCGTCGCACGCGACGCCGCCGGCAACACCGGACCCGCCGCCGCAGCCAGCGCCGACGTCCCGGTCCCCGGCGGCGACGCGGTGACAGTGACCCTGACACCCGCGTCGGACACGTACTCCAACCAGGGTGCACCGGGGACGGCGTACGGGACGAGCACGTCGCTCGCGTCCCGTGGTTCGCTGAACTACACGTCGTACCTGGCGTTCGACCTGCCGCCGGCACCGCCCGGCCTGGCCCTCGTCGGTGCGCATCTGCAGGTGAGGACCACTACCGCCTCGTACGCCGGGTCGCTGGACGAGCACCAGGTCAGCGCCATCACGGCCGCGTGGGTCGAGGGCACGCTGACGCACAACGCACGGCCGGCGGTCGGCCCGACGATCGGCACGTTCACCGGCGCGACGGAGCTCAGCTCGGCGTACCTGTCGTCCGATCTCTCGGCCGGCCTCGCACCGTTCCTCGGTGCACCCGCCACGCTCACGGTCTCGTCGCTCGGCGCGGACAACCTGTGGTTCTACTCGGTCAACGCGGGCAACGCGACGTTCCGACCGACGCTGACGCTGCAGTTCGCCTGACCCGCGACGACGAGGGCCCCGCCGCCTCCGGGCAGCGGGGTCCTCGTGCGTACGCCGGCTACGCACGCGCGGCCGCCACGGCACGTCACTTCGGGACTGCCTGGCCCCCTGGCCCCGGCGGCCGAGGGACCCGTCCCATCGACGACTCCCGGGCACACGCAGACGACGTGGGCCGTGCCGTGCACGGCCCACGTCGCGGTCGCGGTGGAGAGCTCTCGGCGGGCGCGGTCGTCAGGACCGCACGGTCGCGCGGTGCGACCGGAACCAGCGCACGGTGTCCTCGATGCCCTCGCGCAGCTCGATCGAGGGCCGCCAACCCGTCGCGGCCAGGCGCGACACGTCCAGCACCTTGCGAGGCGTCCCGTCGGGCTTGGACGTGTCCCACGACGTGCGGCCGGTGTAGCCGGTGGCCGCCGCGACGAGCTCCGCGAGCTCCCGGATCTCGAGGTCCTCACCCGTCCCGACGTTGACGTGGATGTCGTCGTCGTAGACGTCGAGGAGGTGCAGGCACGCGCCAGCCAGGTCGTCGACGTGGAGAAACTCGCGGCGCGGGCTGCCGGTGCCCCAGTTGACGATCTCCGGGGCGCCGTCACGCGCGGCGGCGTCGTACCGGCGGATGAGAGCCGGCATCACGTGCGACCCCGTGGGCGAGAAGTTGTCGCCGGGCCCGTAGAGGTTGGTGGGCATCGCGGAGATCCAGGGCAGGCCGTACTGGCGACGCACGGCGCGCACGTGCATGATGCCCGCGATCTTGGCGATCGCGTACGCGTCGTTCGTCGGCTCGAGATGGCCCGACAGCAGGCTCTCCTCCACGATCGGCTGCCCCGCGAGGCGCGGGTAGATGCACGAGGAACCCAGGAACAGCACCCGCGGCGTCCTGACCTCCAGAGCGGCGTCCAGCACGTTGGCCTGGATGCGGAGGTTGTCGGACAGGAAGTCCACCGGATGTGTCGCATTGGCGAGGATGCCGCCGACGCGGGCCGCGGCGAGCACAACGACCTCGGGCTCCGTCCGCCGGAAGAACGCCTGGACCGCGTCACGGTCCCGCAGGTCGAGCTCGTGCGAGCGGCGACCGACGAGACGCGTGAAACCCTCCTGCTCCATGCGCCGCCAGATGGCGGAGCCCGCCAGGCCGCCGTGCCCGGCGACGTAGGTCGTCGCCGAGCGGTCCACGGGAGACGGGCTCATCGTCACCATCAATATGCTCCTACCCCGCGCAGCACGGCGCGTCCGGTCCTCCACAAGATCATCAGGTCCATCGCGACCGACCAGTTGTCCACATAGCGCAGATCCAGCCGCACCGAGGCGTCCCAGTCGAGGTTGGACCGCCCCGACACCTGCCACAGACCGGTCAGGCCGGGCTTCACGTGGAGACGACGCTGCACCTCGTCCTCGTACGCCTCCACCTCGCGCTCGAGCGGCGGCCGCGGGCCCACGAGCGACATGTCACCGCGCACCACGTTCCACAGCTGGGGCAGCTCGTCGATCGAGAGCCTGCGCAGGACCCGCCCGACGCGCGTGACCCGAGGGTCCTCCCGCATCTTGAACAGCACGCCCGCGCCCTCGTTCAGCTCGCTCAGGCCGGCCAGCACCTGGTCGGCATCCACACGCATGGTCCGGATCTTGAGCATCGTGAAGCGACGCCCGTCGACCCCGACCCGGGTCTGGCGGAACAGCACCGGCCCAGGCGAGTCCAGTCGGACCGCGAGGGCGACGACGGCAAGGACCGGGAGCGCGGCGAGCAGGACCCCGGCGCCGACCACCCGGTCGAGCACCGACTTCAGCAGGAGGCGCCGCCGGGGCGCACCGACCTCGACCTCGAGGAGCGACAGGCCGGCCGTCGGGCGGACCCGCAGCCGCGGACCCGACACCTCGACGAGGTCGGGCACGACCACGAGGTGCGCGCCGGCGCGGCCCACCGCCCAGGACAGACGACGCAGGGCGTCACCCGACAGCGTGCCACCGGTGACCAGGACCACGTCGACCGCGTGGTCGGCCACGACCTGGACGACGTCGGCGACGGCACCGAGCACCGGCACACCGTCCACGCGGTCCGGCGTGTCGAGCGTCGGGAGGCACACGCCGTCGACCCGGTAGCCGTGCTGGGGCGCGAGCGCGAGGTCCGCGATCACGCGGTGCACGTCCGCGGGCTGCCCGACCACGACGGTCGACATCGCGGCGTCGCCCCGGCGTCGGGCGTCGTGCAGCGAGCGGCGGCACAGGTAGTGGACGAGCCCGACGCCCAGTGCGAGAGCAGGGACGCTGAGCAGCACCGCGTGGCGCGGCACCGTGAGACCCAGGAGGTAGGCCGCAGCACCGAGGACGACCGCGAACGTCAGCGAGGCCCGCAGCACCGCCTGGTACTCGCTCGGGCCGTCACCCGCGCGGCCGCGGGTGTACCCGCCGAAGCCCGCCACGAGCGAGACCGCGACCGCACCGCTGACCAGGCCGCCGGGCAGGAGCGCGAAGGTCGGCCCCAGCAGCAGCGTCATGACGACGACCGTCAGCGCGAGGTCGAGCAGTATCATCTGGGCGACGTACGCCGAACCGCGCCTGCGCCACGACGCCCGAAGTCGCTCGGGATCGGAGTTCTGCGGGGTGGCGCGGACGACGAATGGCTGCGCCGACGCCCACGAGCGTCGGGGCTCGCGTGACATCCCCCGTCGTTCGACCCAGCCCTGCTCGGATGCCGACAGGTCGCCCGCGGTCAGCGTCATGGTGGCCTCCTCCGGTCACGCTCCCAGAAGAGGCTATATGCACACTATTCACCCATTGGTCAGATACGTCCGATTTCACCCGAACCGTCGGGCGGATCAGGCCTTCGTGTGGAACCGCAGCTGCGCGGCCTCCAGCCCCTCGAGCACCACGGCCTCGACGGCGTCGGCCGCCCGGTCGACCAGCCAGGGCAGGTCCTTCTTCTCCGTGGTGCTGAAGTCCTTCAGCACGAAGTCGGCGGGGTCCTGCCGGCCGGGCGGCCGCCCGACGCCGACGCGCACCCGCACGTAGTCCTTGGACCCGAGCGCCTTGGTGGTGTCGCGCAGCCCGTTGTGCCCGCCCTCGCCGCCGCCGCGCTTGAGGCGCACGTCCGCGAAGGGGATGTCGAGCTCGTCGTGCACCATCACCACCCGCTCGACGGGGACGTCGTGGTACCGGGCGAGCGCCGCGACCGGGCCGCCCGAGACGTTCATGTAGGTCGTCGGCTTGGCGAGGACCACGCGGGGACCGGGGACGCCGCCGGGCAGCGTGCCCAGGCGCACCTCGGCGGTGGCGGCCTGCGGACGGCGCCCGAGCAGCCCGCCACGGGAGCCGAAGGTGGCACCGGCGCGCCGCGCGAGCTCGTCCAGCACCATCTGGCCGACGTTGTGCCGGTTCCCGGCGTACTGCGGGCCGGGGTTGCCGAGGCCGACGACGAGCCAGGGTCCGTCGCTCACGGGTGGTCTCCTGTCGGTTCGGGGGGCGTCGGGGACGCCCGGCGGTGCGGGGACACGGCGACGCCCGGCACCGTGGACGGTACCGGGCGTCGCGGGGAGTGCGGGGGCTCAGCCCTCGTTCTCGGCGGCCGAGGCGGCCGACTGCTGCGCGGCGAGGTCGGCGGCGGCCTCGTCGGCGGCCACGTCGGCGGCGGACTGCTGCGGCACGCTGATCGTGACGACCGTGATGTCCGCGTCGGTGACGAGGGTCGCGCCCTTCGGCAGGACCACGTCGCCGGCCGTGATGCTCGCGCCGCCCTCGAGGCCCTCGATGGAGACCTCGACGGCCTGCGGCAGGTGCGTGGCCTCGGCCTCGAGCGACAGGTTCTGGGTCTCGACGACGTGGATCGTGCCGGGCGCCGACTCACCGACGATGTGGACGGGGACGTCCACGGCGACCTTCTCGCCCTTCTTCACGATGAGCAGGTCGACGTGCTCGATGACCTGGCGCACGACGTCGCGCTGGACGTCCTTGACGATCGCGAGCGTCGACTTGCCCTCGAGCTCGATCGAGTACAGCGCGTTGGAGTGCTTGAGCGCGAGCATCGTCTCGTGGCCCGGCAGCGCGACGTGCAGCGGCTCGGTGCCGTGCCCGTAGAGGACCGCGGGGACCTGGTGCGCGCGACGCAGGCGGCGCGCGGCGCCCTTGCCGAACTCGGTGCGGGGGGTGGCGGCCAGCTTGATCTCGGACACGTGTGCTCCTCAGGCGTGGGGTGGCGCCGCGGTGGTGCGCGGGCGCGGGTGTTCGTCTGTCGCCCCGCGGGGGTTCAGCCCCTCGGGTGGTGCGGGCACGGAGCCCGGTGGCCTCGACGCGGGACGCAGGACGGGCACGCGGAGGCGACCACCCAGTCGATCACGGAGCCGGAGGTGCTGGGCAGGAGATGGTGCTTCCCGCTCGACCGTCCGTCGTCCCTCGCCGAGGCAACCTGGTGATCCTACCGGACGACCGCGCGACGGCCGAACCGTCGGCCGGTCGGCCGGCAGGACCCGGTGGCTGCGTCAGGCGTTCCCGTCGAACAGCGAGGTCACGGAGCCGTCGTCGAACACCTCGCGGATCGCGCGGGCGAGGAGCGGGGCGATGGACAGCACGGTCAGCTGGGGGAAGCGGCGGTCCTCGGCCACGGGCAGCGTGTCCGTGATGATGACCTCACGGGCGCCGCACTGCTGCAGGCGCTCGACCGCCGGGTCGGACAGCACGCCGTGCGTCGCCGCGACGATGACGTCCTTGGCCCCGGCCTCCAGGACCACGCGCACGGCCCCGGTGATGGTGCCGGCGGTGTCGATGAGGTCGTCGACGATCACGCAGCTCTTGCCCTCGACGTCACCGACCACCCGGTTGGCGACGGCCTTGTTGGGGCTGCGGATGTCGCGCGTCTTGTGGACGAAGGCCAGCGGTCCCCCGCCGAGCTTCGCCGCCACTGCTCGGCGACGCGGATGCGGCCGGCGTCGGGCGAGACGACCGTGACGTTCGACGTGTCGACGCGCGTGCGCACGTACTCCACGAGGATCGGCTGGGCCCACAGGTGGTCGACGGGGCCGTCGAAGAAGCCCTGGGTCTGCGCCGCGTGCAGGTCGACGCTCATGATGCGGTCGGCGCCTGCGGTGCGGAACAGGTCGGCCATGAGGCGCGCCGAGATCGGCTCGCGGCCACGGTGCTTCTTGTCCTGGCGCGCGTACGGGTAGAACGGCGCGATGACCGTGATGGTCTTGGCCGACGCGCGCTTCATCGCGTCGATCATGAGCAGCTGCTCCATGACCCACTGGTTGATGGGCGAGCAGTGCGACTGCAGGATGAACGCGTCCGCGCCACGGACGGACTCGCCGAACCGCACGTAGATCTCGCCGTTGGCGAAGTCGTACGCGGTGGTCGGCAGCAGCTCGACGGCCGGGTCGCTGAACACGGCGTGCGTCGCGGCGACGACGACGCCGATCGCGCCGGCGGCCTTGAGCGCCTCCGCGGCCTTCACGATAGTGCGGCCGGTGTCGATCAGGTCGTCCACCAACAGGCAGACGCGGCCCTTCACCTCGCCGACGATCTCGTGCACCGAGACCTGGTTGGGGACGAGCGGGTCACGGCGCTTGTGGATGATCGCCAGCGGGACGCCGAGCTTGTCGCTCCAGATGTCGGCAACGCGCACCCGGCCCATGTCGGGCGAGACGACCGTCAGCGTCGACGGGTCGAGCTCGCGCTGCATGTGGTCCAGGAGCACCGGCATGGCGAAGAGGTGGTCGACCGGGCCGTCGAAGAAGCCCTGGATCTGCGCGGCGTGGAGGTCGACCGACATGATGCGGTCGGCGCCGGCGGCCTTGAAAAGGTCGGCGACCAGGCGGGCCGAGATCGGCTCGCGGCCGCGGCCCTTCTTGTCCTGGCGCGCGTACGGGTAGAACGGCGCGACAACGGTGATCCGTTTGGCGGAGGCACGCTTCAGCGCGTCCACCATGATCAGCTGCTCCATGAGCCACTCGTTGATCGGCGAGGTGTGCGACTGGATGACGAACGCGTCGGAGCCGCGGACGCTCTCGTCGAATCGCGCGTAGATCTCGCCGTTGGCGAAGGTGCGGGCGTCGGTGGGGACGAGCTCGCTGCCGAGGCACTCGGCGATCTGCTGGGCGAGCTCGGGATGCGCACGCCCCGAGATCAGAACAAGTCGTTTCTGGCCGGTGGCGGTGATCCCTGACACTTACTCTCCACTCTGTTGGCCGGCACTGCCT